>JAGLLQ010000150.1 GCA_023140455.1 Desulfobacteraceae bacterium
AATCATGCTACCATGGTACTTCATCCTGAATTCAAATTAAAGAACAGAACTATACGCAAGGGATTAAAAAGGATTAAAACGGAATTGAAAAACCTGAAATCTGATGAGATATTAGAGGAGGATGATCTTGATTATTAATAGAATCAAAACTTGGTATCAAAGCGCCAATGATAATGAAAAAGACTGGTTATATTTAGGTGTACCTTTATTGATCTCATTGGTCATAAAACTGATTCTTTTAGCAGCATTATATAATAGTCCGATTAATAATGATGGTACTCTGTATATTAATGCTGCAAAACACTATGCCATGGGCAATTTTGCAGAGGGTCTGAGGCTTTATTCAATGCCTGCTTATCCAATGGCTCTTGCTTTTATCCATATAGTAATCCCTAACTGGATTATTGCAGGTATTTTTATTTCCCTTGCCAGCATAGTACTTGTTACAATACCTTTATATTTTTTAACAAAAATCATGTTTGATAATAAAGTTGCATTTTGGACATGTCTTGTTTTTGCTATCCTTCCAAATATGAATGAATGGTCTTTTAAGATAATCAGAGACCCACTTTTTTTGTTATTATTTATTTCATCTGTTTATTTCGCTTTAAGATCTATTTTAGAAAAAGATTTTTTTCTATTTGGAGCAACATTTATTTTTGCATATTTGGCAACTTTTATCAGAATTGAAGGGGCATTTTTTATTGGATTTTATTGTTTGACATTAATTTATCTTACATTTTCTGATAAAGAAAATAGAATTCGATTTTTAACTCGGAGTATAATTTGGATAGGAATTCTTTTTTTTCCTGTTCTAATAGTTTTGTTATCCGCAGATATAAGGAGCATTGCTTTAAACAGGTTTGATAATTTAAGTGGAGAGCTGTTAAAATTTATTAGTGGGAATTTTCTTAACAGATTTCTCCGGATTTATGACGCTTTATCTGAGATCGGTAGTCATAAACCATTTAGGGATGGACATTACAGTTTTATTACACTTTGCAGACATTATATGCCTCTCATATATGTGCTTGGAATCATACAAGCAATAGCGAAAATTATATTCCCCTTATCATTGATCCCCCTTTATTTTGGATTCAAGAACAGGGAAAATCGTTTTGGAAATTCTGGTAAGTTTATATTCTGGATATTGATATTATTCCTGGGACTTGGTTATTATGTTTTAATTAGACGTGATTTTATTGCAACAAGATGGGTGATCATTCCTACGATACTACTTCTTCCATGGGTTGGCTCTGGGATCAATCAATTGTTTACCAAAGCAGCTACTTCTTTACATAAAAAGTTAATCCTTTTTTTGATTGTGCTTATTATCCTTGCTCCAACAATAAAAACCTTTGGGTTGATATCCTCAAGAGATATTACAACTGCCTATACTCTTAAATGGCTAAAGGCACATGATAAAATAAATAAAGTGCAAATTGTTTCAAACAATTTTAAAGATTCTTTTTATTTTGACCTTGCAGCACAAGAGCAGGCTGATCCCAACTGGAAAATTCATTATTATAATAAACGAAAAAATTCTAAAAGTATTGAAAACTTTGCACTCAAAAAAAACGCTCAGATTATTGTTTTTAAAGTTAAGACTAAAGATGTAGATAAAATGAAAGGCTTTCACTATTATAAGAACACAACAACAATTGCAGGGAATAGATACACAACGTTTATCTATATAAGAATATAGGATTTACATTACCTATGTTCTTGCATTATCTTGGCATATAATTTCAAGACATTTTTTTTAAAGTTCAAACTTTTATTTTCTGATGTAGAATTTGAACTTTTACAATAGATATCTAAAAATTTATCCAGAGGCATAGATTCAAGCGCTTCTCTATCTTCTTTATAATGGAAAATAGGTTTGAAATTTCTGACACGTTTTGAAACAGTTAATGGCCAAAAAGAATAATACAAATCAGAAATATCTATGAGACCGAATTCGCCCTTTGGAGTAATAAAAACATTGTTAAAATGTATAGCACGAAAATATATCCCTTTATCATGGAGACTTGAAAAAAAAACAGCAAAATCAGAGATAAGATCATGGGGATTATCTGTTTTTTTGATAAGATCTCTGAGTGATTCACCTTCAAGGGGGTTATAAATAACCATATCACGTTTAATGGATGGAACCTTAAAAAGATCTGTGACTTCAACTGTAGGGATATTATATTTTTGAAGTATTTTTGCTCCTCTTACAAATCTTTTTGCATATGGCCAGAAAAGAGCCGAAGATAACAGCCTTTTTAGGCGAAAAAGTTTAGCAATACGGCCATCCTTCAGTTTTAAGACTTTATCTCCATAAAGGTCTCGTGTTAATGCTTCAGCATCTTTAATTAAATTTTTATATAATTTTCTGTTAAGTTTTTTCATTTTTATTAATATTAGCTAAGCTGTCTGAATAAATTGCTGATTTCAGGTAAATCATCCCAGTTTTGCATGAAACGGTTCATATCTTTTTTCCAGGCACGTCTGAACCTGTGATTGCTTTTATGTGTTTTCATACTGTCTAAATCAATTAAATACGGTTTATTGCTGTGTATTATTATGTTGGTGGCTTTCATATCGCCATGGCTTATCATGGAGGATTTAAGCGTATCAAGCATTGTAATAATTTTTTCAGCAATGATTGATTTGTCATCATAGCCAACTTCAGAATTATGAAAATAATCAAACGCAGTTGATCCTTTTACATATTCGTAAATAAAATATGCTTTATTCCTGAATGGTCCTAATCGTTTCTCTTTCATGGCAACAGGAAAAGGCGTATGGATTCCTTTTTCCTGTAAAAGGTGCGCAAATTTCCAGGAATGCTCTGCTCTGGTTCTTTTAAAGGCACGCCTTAGGGCATGGGCTATAGTTTTCATATTATATCGTTTTATAACAACTTCAGTCTGATCAATTTTAAATTTTACAATAGTTGCAGAGTTGCCATTTTTAAGGAGCAGTTCAGTAGGTACATTAAAGGCAATCTCAGGATTGTCCAGAAATTTTTTCATCTCAGGAGTATATTTGTCATGTTTACAAATCAGATTATATTTGAATGAATTTTTAGTAATCAAATTGTCCATACTACATCCACTGTCCTGGAGGATTTTTTTTAAATTCTTTTTTATATAGACTTAATGCCCGCTTTTTAACAATCCACCAGAAAAACCAATGCTTTTTAATTGATCTGTCTGGTGTTGTATTGTGATATGTCCTGATAAATAAAGAGATATCTTCTTTTGTAAGACCAATATCAAGGCTTGAAAATAAAATAGCTGAAACATCCTTTGCCCGCCAGTAAAAAGGGATTTTTGATCGGATTTCTACACGATGCAGATCAATGAGAAAGAGGCGGATATTATCCGGGTCAATATTACCCATGCCGCAGGAGATATCAAGCAGGAAATGGCAGATATATAAATCTTTATGGTTCATGCCGTTTTCATGGATTGTTCGTGCAATCTCTGCAACCTTGGTTATTATGGCTTTTTTTATTTTTTTGGCAGGCAATGTTTTGTCCCAGTCCATGCAATAATCTTCAAGACTTATGATATTCTGTAACTCTTTTGTTATTACAAATGATTTGATTGAGCCCGGGTTACTGCCTTTTTTTCCGTATCCAACAAGGTCCATTGTGTCAATATTTAGTTCTTTTAGTTTCAAAATTGCCTGCCACTCATTTTCGGCACTAAGAACCGGTGGTTTTCGAAA
>JAGLLQ010000151.1 GCA_023140455.1 Desulfobacteraceae bacterium
GGAACTTTTGGATCTTTTATCAATCCTGAGTCTGCAATCTCAATTGGCATGCTGCCTGATATAAAAAGAGATAAGTTTGAAGTCCTTGGAAATTCTTCATTGGGAGGAGCTACAAAACTCTTAACTGACATAGATGCTTTTGATGAAGTTTTCAGGATAAGAAAAAGTATTACTTATATTGAGCTTAATGTTAATGCAGAATTCATGAACATGTTTTCCGGAGCTAAGTTTTATCCCCATACTGACATATCAAGATTTCCATCTGTTGATTTTTTTCCGCACTTCTCTTGACAAAAATTGAAGTCCTACCTTAAAGTATTTACTAAATACACTTAAAGCTGATTCTGCTTTTAAAAAAAATCGAACCTTATATTCATTATATGACACTAAAAGTATTAGAAGAAGATATTCAATAGCATCATGAATAAATAAAGTAATGCAAATATTATCAAAAGGAGGCTGAAAAATGAAACGGGCAGCATTTTTAGTGTTAATACTTGTGGTATGTTTGTTTTATTCCCTTAGTGTATTCTCAGCAAGTTCGACACAAAACAAAACAAGTGATATTCAAAACACACCTTCCACTACAAAAGTAAATCCACAGGTCAATAACAAAACTATCATAAAAAAAGTAAATCCACAGGCCAATAAAAAAACTATCATAAAAAAGGAATTACCTATTAACATTGCTTTGGAGAAAAAGGGTAAGAGCCTGTATGTCAGGTTAAACCGTGTCCCTGCAAAAGTTGATCTGTTCACACATAAAAAACGCCTGCATACTTTTATGGGAAAAGGTAAAACCAGACTTAATATTACCCCTTACCTCTCAAAGGTTCGGAAGAATAGTATTACAGTATTTGCATACAGCACCAAAGGCACTAAATATACTAAAACTTTTAGTCTGTCTAAATACAAATTATTTGTACCGACAAAGATTGGAGCAACTAATAAAATTATTAGTCCAGTGCAGGGAAAAAGTAAAAAACAGTCTGGTTTTAAAAGAAGCAAAGGACCTGCTGATACTTCAAGGGTTATGACAGAAGCATTTATCCCCGGCGGTATCACTCTTTCAGTACCCGCACCTGACAGTACGCTTGAAAGAGGTACAACCATTATAGTAACTTATCAGTTTGTCAGGGCAATGGATCACTTACCGGAAGAGGTTGAATTCAGAGTGGTTCCGAGATTGAGTAGCATGCCAGGTGACTTGCTTGAAACTGTGCGGTTCGGCTCAGAAAGTGTTGTTGGAGATGCGTCAGCAAGCAGAGAGGTCACTTTGCTTCTCCCGTTTGGATTGCTTGAGGGTGGATTATATACAATTAATGCCCGCTCCAGACGTCCTTATCATTCAGGAAAAAGCAATACTTTTCGGATCAGAACACCAGAGGGGGTATTGGGCGTTTATACACCTGATTCATCTGACCGGTTTCCTCCTGAACTGGGTTTGAATATTCCGGTCGAGTATTCCTTCCATTCAGGATCAACTCCTGCCCGAATTACAATTCGGATAGCAAGAGAACTTGGAGGCTATAATATGGAGTTATATTCCGGTCCGCCGCTTCCTTCACATTCATTGCCGCGTCCGCCTGATTCATGGCCGGGAGGTGATTACAGGATTGTTGTCAATACTGATGATGGACGAATTGGATACAGCCAGAAATTTTCTCTGGACCCCTATAGATTTTCTTTGATTTCTCCAATTGGCGGTGAAACGTTTCGTACTTCTTATAGCCCCTGGTGGTTTAGATGGCATGCAGAAGGATCTATTGATTTTGTTCAGGCTGTATTGATGAAAGGAGGGGTTGAAATGTATCGCTGGACACCTCATATTAATCCTCCTGATCATCTTTTAGGTGATGAGCTGATTATTTCTCCTTCTCAATCCTGGCACCCTGCCGGGGCTGATTATAAATTGAGAATTGAAGGCTATAGACGTCACAGAGGCGATAGCCCAACTCTTGTGGCAGTAGATGAGAGTGACAGGAATTTTGAAGTTATTGATGACTGGGAGCATATTCCAACATCATATGCACGTTGCACTGAACACATTCCCATCAGCATTGTTGAACCTGCAAGAAGCGGTTCATCGATAAGCTGGGAAAACAACAGAACATATCCGATTACCTGGTGTGTTCATGATGAGTCTGTACGTAATGTAAATCTCTTATTAAGAAATGCTTCAACTGATGAAAGATGGGGTATTCGAATGGGGGCTCCAAATAGATTTGAATCATCTATATTCCCAGGGGATAGGGGGTATTATGGCGGCAGTATGGACTGGACTGTTCCGGAAGTTTTACCTCCAGGATATTACAGGCTTCATATCGAAAGCACTGATGGTGCATATGAAAATACAACATTTTATGGACTTAATATCCGAAACTGGTTGATTAAGGGCGCTTCTCCAGCTAGAAGTGAAGTGTGGACTGTTGGTGATGTTCGAGACATTGAGTGGGAAAGCGGTGGATTGTCTGATCAGACAGTCGATATAATCTTACGCCATTGGGATGGCGGCAGATATGAGTATCAGATAGCAGATGATGTTCCAAATACGGGCAGGTTCAGCTGGCGAATTTTGGCAGAAGCTCTCCCTGAAGGTATTACAAGATGGGAGAATGTATATGTTAAAATCATTATTGACCGACATAGAACAGATAGTGAGTTTTTTACCATTGCCCGTTAACCCAATAGCTAGCTGACCTGATGATCCACTGATCCCATGCAGGCTATTTTGGGCAGGCTATTTTAATCTTAAACTCGGATATTCAGGATTCTACTGGCTATCCGAGTATTTATTTATAGTATATGCTGAAAAAGACGCCTTAACCAAGGCTTAGAATCCATATTTTTTCAATATTTTATCAAAGGTTCCATCCTCTTTAATTTCTTTTAGCCCTTTGTTGAAACACACCAGTTTTTTGTTAACATGTTTGGTTTTTTTTGACATGCAAATGTATAATTTTTTGTCCTGCAGGGGAGGGGCAAGAGACTCTATCTCTCCAACCCTGTGAGGCATGTGCTTATTGAGGAGATATAAGCCCACATATTTATCAATCACTATCAGATCAATCCTTCCTGCAAACAGTTTTTTGATATTTTGTAAATTAGTTGTAACTTTTTCCTTATTTAAGTAATCTGCTTTATCAAACTCAGTTGTATTGACAAAACCATGAACAACACCTATGCGATAGGGCTTGAGAGCCTCTAATTTTTTAAATGAAATATCACTTCCTTTAATTTTAAAAAAAACAACTGGCCCGCTTATAATACTGTTCGTAAATATTGATTTTTCCTCTCTTTGTTTAGACCAATATGCGGGAAAATAACCATCGAATTTGCCTTGCTCTGCCATTTTTACAGCTCTTTTCCAAGGCAGATAGATATATTCAACTTTATAGCCAACCCTTTTGAATATTTCTCTCGTAACTTCGGCCATAAAACCTTCATTTGTAATTGTCTGGCCAATATAAGGCTCCCAGTTAAGGGTAGCAATTCTTATTTTTTCCATAGCATAAGCCTTGGAAACAAGAAAAAAAAGAATCATCAGTACAATCCAAAACAGACGTCTTCTTTCACACATGACAGCCCCCTTTTTATACTTGGTGCCTTATCCCTGCATTAACAGATATAGAAATAATGGTAACATAATCTGCCAGGCAGGTTCAAGCCCTGTAAAAATAGATGTTGATCAATCAATATGTAATCAATCTGTAATCACTTTTCTGTTATAAGAATTAGTATAAAATAATAGGTACTAACCTTAATAGGAGACATGAAATGTTTAAAATTTTTTTGCAGCATCGTGATAAGTCTGTTTTTAGTATCCTGTTCTTCATTTTAATTGAACCTTTTTAAGTTATAAGCAACATAGATAATAGAACATATGATTTTATTTTTATAAAAAGGAGTATCCAATGGAAACAATAGAAATCCTTGATAGGAAGAAACTATCAATAAAACGGATTTTGTGTATCATTTTTGTTTCCCGAAAGTAAACGTCCACAGTAGAGTATCAGGTGCAATTATGGAGAAGAATGATGTTAAAAAAAAATCAAAAAGCTTTTAAGTTGAAAACCATAGGGATTGAATGCATACTGATTTTAGTAATATCATTGCACTGGACTATGGTTTGTTGTGCAAAGGATAGACGAATACACCCGAAGGATCTTGAATATAAAGGAGCATTCCGTCTGCCGGAAGGTTCCAATGGAACAGACTGGTCATACAGCGGGAATGCTTTGACCTATTTCCCTGACGGTGATCCTCAAGGGAAGCAGGATGGCTTTGAAGGTTCCCTTTTTGCTACGGGCAACGATACCCATCTTTTTGTGTCAGAAATTACCATTCCGACTCCAAAAATATCAAAGAATAAGAGAGTGGGGGAACTTAATACTGCTAAGACT
>JAGLLQ010000152.1 GCA_023140455.1 Desulfobacteraceae bacterium
TATTCCAATACCCTTTATCATCCCGGATTTTCTTACATTTGGAACAGATAGGGAGCAAGCCGCTTAATATTTTAACATCCTCAATTGCTTTTTCTCGTTCTTTGATCAGTTTTTCCCGTTCTTCTTCTGCTTGCTTACGTTCAGTGATATTGCGATCAATACCCCGATAGAAAAGAACCTTCCCGGTCTCATCAAGAACGGGGACACCGCTTGTTTCAATAACAATAGGTGAACCATCTTTGCACAAATTGATATTTTCTAACGAAATAATTGGTGCTCTTTTTTTTACAATCTCTTTGCAGATGCCTGCAATTCGGACACCCTCTTCCGGCGGCATCAGGTCAAACGGGGTCTTGCCTATAATCTCCTCAGGTTTATATCCCAATATTTCCTCAACCTGGGGACTGGAATACGTATAAAAACCTTCTACGCTCACTTCCCATATCCAGTCGCTGGAAGTTTCGACAAGATTCCTAAACTTTATCTCGCTTTCCCGCAATGCCTTTTCTGCCAGCTTTCGATCAATAACTTCAGCCTCAAGCAATTCAATGGATGTGGTTGTCCTTTGAAGCCTGCTTGCCATATTGTTAATTGAATTGCCCAAGTTACCAATTTCATCTTTTTGCTTAAGCTCAATTCTGTATTTGAAATCTCCTTTTCCAATTTTTTGAGTAGCTGTATCAAGCAGAGCAATAGGTTGGGCGACCTTTCGACCAACCACATAAGACACTAATCCTAAAACCAATATTACTACTATACCTATCACGACAACCCACTTAACAGATTTAATGATTGGGGCCTGAACTATGCTCATTTTACGACAACATAAAATATACCACGATTCACCTGTGTTACCTTTTTTATGATCAATGGATTCAAATGTCCCACCAAAACCATATCCTTTTTCACCTTTTGTCAGTTTGATTTGTGAAAACCCGACAAGTTCCTTTTCTCCGGAATTATTAATAATGACTGCTTTATTATTTTTGCTGTTTATCTGTTTAAATACATCATCATGGATCTGTGTACTCAGTGGTTCAAACCCCTCTTCAAATACAACCATTCCACCGGAACGAATCAGCTTGAATTTCCCTAATAATTTATCTTGCGCACCAGATATCAATTTGCTGATACTGCCAAGGATATTGAGGTTACATTTTAATATCCCGATTATTTCTGAACCTTTTCTGACAGGGACAACAAGACCCAGAACATATCCGCCAACACTGTCATCATATCCACGGTCATCAAAAAATACTGCGCCTGTTCCATTATTATAAGAACCCAGCCACCAGTATTTATGCCCATGGGCATAAGTTGACAATTTTGAAGTCGATGCTACCAAAGCACCATACTTATTTGTCAGAAAAATCTCTCCATATTCGCCTTTGAGAACTGCCTGTTGATTTTTTAAATGTCGCGACACTATATTATCGGTGAATTTTAGAATAAAAGGGTCTTTATGATCTTTTGTTGATTTCCATTTTTTATTTAGAAGATTTATAGATTCTTTTCTTTTTTTATCCGGCAGGTCTGCATAGGTAACATTACTTGTCTCCAAAAATTTTTCTATAATTGGGGTATTTGCCAGAGTTAGAGCCGTTTTCACTTTTTCAAAAAGAATATGATCAATATCGTCTGAAACTTCATTGGCAATGGATTTTGTGTACATGAACTGTGATTCTATAATCGAGTTATAGCTGAATTTGTATATCCCAAGCAGTAACAGGATTAAAACTACCAGGCCGGTTGCAAAAATAGTGGAAAAAAGTTTGTTGGAAAACTTCATATGGTCTCCATCAGGATTCAATAGATTAAAATTCGTTCAGATCCGTATAAATATTAATTTACTATAAATTCCGAAATAAAACAAATGAATTATATAAATCAATGCTCTTTCAACGCCCGGACAAGTGCCTCTGCTGCTTTTATATTCATTGTTGGCAGGGATGAAAGTTCTTCTATTGATGCATTCTTGATTTGACTTGTCCCCTTGTAGTGTTTTAAAAGAACCTGCTTTCTTTTGTTACCAATCATTGGGACATTGTCTAAGAATGAGGTCTGTCCTTTTTTTTGTCGCCGTTTTCTTTGAAAAGTAATTGCGGTTCTGTGGGTTTCATCCCTGACTCTCTCTAAAAAATGAAGAGCTTTTTGATATTGGTTTATATTGAGCGGGTTTGATCTGTCCGGAATATATATTTTGTCCTGTTTTTCCCCTTTTTCCTTATCCTTCTTTGCTATACCTGCGACTATGAACTCGCCATAAATACCAAGTCCCTGCAACACTGATACTGCTATGGAAATCTGCCCTTTGCCACCATCAACAAGCAAAATATCAGGAAGTTCCATATCTTTGTTAGAATATCTTCTTGTTAAAACTTCTTGCATGTATGCATAGTCGTCGTGGTGTTCATTGTCACGGATAATATATTTTCTGTATGAATCCTTGTCAGGCTCTCCATTAGTAAAAACAACCATGGAAGATACTGCATGCTGCCCTGATATGTTTGAATTATCAAAGCACTCTATTCTTTTTGGTAAGTGATCCATTTTCAGCAAGTTTTTAAGAGCAATGATGATGTTTTCTATTTCTATCTTTTTTAGTGCGATATTTTTTAATTTCTTATCAGCATTGGCAATTGCCATTTCAATGAGTCGTTTCTTATCTCCTTTTTTAGGGACAATGATTTTCACTTTTTTACCTTTTTTTTGAGAAAACAGATCTTCAATAATATTCGAACTCTCAATCTCTTTTTGTATTAATATTGTTGAAGGTAAAAACGATGCCTTCTCATAAAATTGGGTTACAAAGGCTGCAAGTATTTCTGAGGTTGAATCCATTTTCAAATCAAATACATAATCCCCTGCATCAACCAGATATCCTGATCTTACTTTTAGAATTGTTACAACTGCTTTTGATTTATCTTTGGAAAGTGCAATAACGTCTCTGTCCTCAAGGTCAACAGATACCACATATTGTTTTTCAAGGGTTTTTTCCATTGCAAAGATTGTATCCCTGACTTCAGCAGCTTTTTCAAAGTTTTGGTCAGCAGCATAGGATTCCATTTCCTGTTTTAACCTTGTAATGATATCTTTGCCTTTGCCTTTTAAAAACAGAGTGACATCTTTTATGATATGATCATAGTCATCCCTTGAGACATCGTTGCAGCATGGACCAAGACAGGCTTTGATCTGATAATTCAGGCAGGGTCTTGATCTATTGTTAAACTGAGTTTTTTTACATTTTCTAAGTTTAAAAATCTTATGAATCTGCTTTAATGTTGTTCTAACACTATATGCAGAAGAATATGGTCCAAAATAAAAAGCACCATCTTTTTTTATTTTTCTTACAACATTGATTGGAGGGTATTTTGCGTTTCTAACAATTTTCAGATATGGATAATTTTTTCCATCTTTTAATAGTACGTTGTATCTTGGCTTATATTCTTTGATTAAATTTGATTCCAGGATATATGCTTCATGATCTGATCTTGTAATAATGGTTTCAAAATCTGTTATTTTTTTTAAGAATATTCCAGTTTTTAAATCATGACGCTTATTGACAAAGTAAGAAGCAAGTCTTTGTTTTATATTCTGAGCCTTGCCAACATATATAATCTTACCTTTATCATCCTTCATAAGATAAACCCCGGGCTCTTTAGGGGCTTCTTTATATTTCTCAGAAAGATTTTTTTTAATATTGGTTGTCATATTATTGTCCCAGGGCGTTTACATATCATGAATTTGTTTCAGTTCCTTGATTTTATCCCGGATTGCAGCTGCCTTTTCAAACTTTAGAGCTTTAGATGCTTTTTCCATATCAGAGTTGAGTTCTTTTATGATTGCATGAAAACCCTTATTTTTACTTTTATATTCTTCTATTTCTTCTGCAACAAGCCCTTCTTCCGTGTTAACATTCTTTTCCATGGAATAATCAAACATTCTAAGCTCTTTTATAATAGTGGTAGGAGTTATATTATGCTCTTTATTGTGTTGTTCCTGTAAACTTCTGCGCTTTTCTGTTTCTTTTATAGCTTTATCCATGGAAACAGTCATTTTATCAGCATACATAATAACTCTTCCAAACTCATTTCTTGAAGCCCTGCCAAAAGTCTGTATAAAAGATCGGAATGATCGTAAAAATCCTTCCTTATCAGCATCAAGTATTGCCACAAGCGATACTTCAGGTATATCAAGCCCTTCTCTTAAAAGATTGATTCCAATAAGAACATCAAAAACGCCCTTTCGCAAATCCTGTATAATATCAACTCTTTCAATGGTTCCAATATCAGAATGAAGATATTTGACCTTGATCCCCAAATCAAAATAATAATCTGTCAAATCCTCTGACATTCTTTTTGTAAGTGTTGTAACAAGAACTCTTTCGCCTGCCTCCACTTTCTTTATTATCTCCTCATAAAGATCATCAACCTGGGCTTCAGCGCTTCTCACTTCAACCGGTGGATCTAAAAGACCTGTTGGTCTTACAATCTGCTGTGCTATTCTTTGCTCAGCCTTTTCCATTTCATAATCAGCTGGGGTTGCAGAAACATAAACCACATTATTAACTTTTTGTTGAAATTCTTCAAACTTAAGCGGTCGATTATCAGCAGCAGAAGGCAGTCTGAACCCATGATTTATTAATGATTCTTTCCTTGATTTATCTGCCTTGTACATTGCTCCAAGCTGGGATACTGAGATATGACTCTCATCAAAAAAAAGAAGGAAATCTTCAGGGAAATAATCAAAAAGTGTTGGAGGTGCCTCTCCCGGCGCTCTTCCTGTAAGGTGTCTTGAATAGTTCTCTATTCCGGTGCAATAGCCTATCTCCTGCATTATTTCAAGATCATACTCAGTTCTTTCTTCAAGGCGCTGAGCTTCCACAAGCCTGTTTTCAGAATATAAAAAATCAAGCCGCTGTTTTAACTCTTCTTTTATACTCTTTATTGCCCTGTCCCTTGTCTGCTGCATTGTTACATAATGGGAAGCTGGAAAGACTGCTGTCTCCTTAAGCGTGCTTGTCATGTCCCCTCGCAGCGGATCAAACTCACTGATGCTTTCTATTGTGTCACCAAAAAACTCAACTCTCAGGGCAAATTCTTCTTCATATACAGGAAAAATTTCAACTCTGTCTCCCCTGACTCTGAATGTTCCTCTGTGAAAGTCCATATCATTTCTTGTATACTGGATACTCACAAGTTTTCTTACAAATTTATCTCTGGAAAGTTCCATATCTATATTCAGTTTTATACAGAGCTCAAGGTAATCGGCAGGTGCTCCAAGTCCATAAATACATGATACACTTGCAACTACTATAACATCTGTTCTTGAAAGCACAGCTCTTGTTGCAGAATGACGCATTCTGTCTATCATATCGTTTATTGAAGCATCTTTTTGAATATATGTATCAGAAGATGGGATATAAGCTTCCGGCTGATAATAATCATAATAACTTACAAAATATTCAACACGGTTTGTTGGGAAAAGACCTTTAAATTCATTATAAAGCTGGGCTGCAAGGGTTTTATTCGGGGCAATGATTAATGTCGGTTTTTCAATGTTCTCAATAACATTTGCCATTGTGAAAGTCTTACCGGAACCTGTAACACCAAGCAGTACCTGATGTGCATGTCCACCCCTGATACCATTTGTCAAATATTTAATTGCTTCAGGCTGGTCACCTGTTGGCACGAATTCTGATTCTAAACTAAAGACACTCATATTTTTTCTTAATCCAATTTTATTAAACTGGTCTTTTCTGAAACCCTATTCTGTGGTAATTATTATAGCTTAAGATTTGTCATAATTATATAGAGAGTTTAAGGAACAAATAAAACAAATGAAAGAAATAAATACTAAAAGTCACTTTATACAGTCAATTATTGAAAAAGATATTCAGGATAACAAAAATGATGGGAATGTCACAACAAGGTTTCCTCCAGAGCCTAATGGCTACCTGCATATAGGGCATGCAAAATCAATGTGTCTTAATTTCAGTATGGCTCAGAAATATAATGGAAAATGCAACTTAAGATTTGATGATTCCAACCCTGCAAAAGAAGAGCAGAAATATATTGATTCAATTATCTCCAATGTTAAATGGCTTGGATTTGACTATAAAGACAAACCTTTATTTGCTTCAGATTATTTTGATATATTGCATGGCCATGCAGTACAGCTTATAAAAGTCGGAAAAGCTTATGTGTGCAGTCTTTCTCCAGATCAGATGCGTGAATACAGGGGTACTTTAAAAGAAACTGGCAAAAACAGTCCTTTCAGGGAACGGACAATTGAAGAGAATCTTGATCTTTTTGCAAAAATGAAAAACGGAGAATTTGAAGCAGGAGAACATGTTTTACGTGCAAAAATTGACATGACTTCTCCAAACATCAATTTACGGGACCCTGTGATTTACAGGATACTTAAAATGGCACACCCCAGGACAGGTAGCAAATGGAATATATATCCCATGTACGATTTTACCCACTGCCTTTCTGATGCAAATGAAAAGATTACCCATTCTTTATGCACACTGGAATTTGAAGACCACAGACCCCTGTACGACTGGATTCTTGATAAACTTGATACTGATTGCCATCCCCAGCAAATTGAATTTGCCAGAATGAATATAAATTACACAGTTTTAAGCAAAAGAAAACTTAAACTGCTTGTGGATAAAAAATATGTCAGCGGCTGGAATGACCCGCGGCTGCCAACCCTTGAGGGATTGCGGAGACGAGGATTTACACCTGAGTCTATTATCAATTTCTGTAATGCCATTGGTGTAAGTAAAAAACAGAGCCGTATTGATTACGGGCTTCTTGAGAACTCGTTGCGTAATGATCTTAATGATAAAGCTCCGAGAAAAATGGGGGTATTAAACCCTTTGCTTGTTGAAATTGAGAATTACCCTGAAGGAAAGATAGAAGAGCTTGATGCATTAAATCATCCGCAAAAACCTGAGATGGGAACAAGAAAGATATCTTTTTCAAAAACAATATATATTGAAAAAGATGATTTCATGGAAGACCCGCCAAAAAAATTTTTCAGGCTCACTCCTGACCAGGAAGTCAGGCTAAGATTTGCCTATTTCATAACTTTAAAGCAGATAATCAAAGATGAAGAAACAGGTGAAATAGTTAAACTTATCTGTAATTATGATCCTGAAACAAAAGGCGGTAATGCCCCTGACAATAGAAAAGTTAAAGGCACACTTCACTGGGTTTGTGCTGAAAATAATATTGAAGCAGATGTAAATCTTTATGACAGACTCTTTATTGACGAAGACCCGGAATATGATGTTGAAGATTTTACAGAAAATGTAAATCCTGATTCATTAAAAACCCTGAAAAACTGCAAACTTGAAAAAAGTCTTGCAGATGCAGAACCTGAAAAATCTTATCAGTTCGAAAGACTCGGGTACTTCTGCCTTGATTCTAAATCAGATCCTGAAAAACTTGTATTTAACAGAGCTGTAACCCTCAGGGATGCATGGGCTAAAATTACAAAGCAAAAAGAGCAGGAAAAAAGACAGAAAGTAAAAGCCCGGATCAAACAAAAGGCAAAAGAAAACCAAAGGAACGCCCGGAAAAACATTAAATCTTGACTTTTGCTTTTAATTATTTGAAAATATTAAAAATACTCTGCTAAAGAAATAACAAAGACTAACCAATTGCTTAAGGAGGGTACCTCATGAATATAATCATGGATAAAATCAATCCAAAATTAAAAACAATATTTTTTATGGGCATTGTGTTCCTTTACTTAATCAATATAGGGTGTGCTGGTGGCGGAATGACACAAATTGACCCACCATCACTCCAGCTCGATCTTGGGCCTATGCCATATGAACCTGTGATAACAGAGCACCAGAATTCAGAACATTCAAAAACAAAATGGAAAGTAAAACGAACGACAAAAACAGAATGTTATATTCAAAACCCGATAACTGGAGACTGGTATTTTGCAACAGTAGATGAAAATAATAAAGTAGTATGGCCTGAAGGACTCTGGGAAAAAATGCAAAAAGATGCTGAAGAATATAAGGCTACCAAGGCTACAACCAAAGGTGGTGGGGGTGGCGGAGGAGATGGCGGAGGCGGCCATTAGGCACTCAGACTTGCTCTTTTTAACATATTGTAGTTTTGACATTTCTCAAATTATGGGGAAAATAAGATGAAATGTTCCCGAATAACATGGCTGTTTTTGATTGCAATTTTACTTTTTATTACAACTATTTTTGTATCATGTATACATAAGCAGAAACATTTTATCCGGGCTGATGGCAATATTTACATAAATAATATTCTTAGTGATATCAAATTTACTCACAAAGAGATTGAGTCAATTGTATCTGATGTACTAAAAAAACATAAAGAAAAGCTCTCTGGAGCAGAGATAGACATTCTTCATCCCTATGATAATGCTGTATTTCCAAAAGATATGGCATCACCTGTGTTTTCATGGAAATCTCCTGATATTGACCCCAAAATATGGATTATTAAAATTGAGTTGCCAGCCTCTTCCCCTACCCTGTTTATTCTTTCAAACCAAACAAGCTGGGTTCCCGATAAAGAAATATGGACTTTAATAAAAAAGAGCTCGGCTAATATTAGTGCTACCCTTACTATTATTGGATATAGCTATAAATTAAAAGGAATTATAACAAGCAGGGAAATTCATTTTTCAACCTCTGTTGACAGTGTCGTAGCGCCTATTGTTTATCAGCAAATGATGATCCCCATCGAAGTTGGCAGCCAATTCCCCAACACGTCAAAATGGCTGATCGGTGATGTATCTTCATATCAACAACCCGATATAATTTTAGAAAATCAAAATGTATGTGGTATGTGCCATCATTTTTCTGCAGATGGAAAAGTATTTGGCCTTGATCTGGATATCGGTGGAGATAAAGGC
>JAGLLQ010000153.1 GCA_023140455.1 Desulfobacteraceae bacterium
TTAAGGCGGTCAAACTTATTTTAGGCTCTGTTGAAGGGGCTTATAATGATATCTTAAATAACCATCAGGACAGAGAAAGTCTTATGTATGGAAGCAGTATTGCAGGTTTTGCCTTTGGAAATTCTGATGTAACTGCAGTGCATTGTATATCCGAGTCAATAGGTGCTTTATATGATGTGCCCCATGGTGAAGCAAATTCTATATTTTTACCATATGTGCTTGACTATAACATGCCTGCATGCAGTGATAAAATGGCTGTTCTGGCAAGAGAAGCAGGTATTAAAGAGTCGGATGATATTCAGGCTTCCCAACAATTTATAGATTTAATAAAAAGGCTTTCAGCAAGGCTTAAAATTCCAAGTTTTAAGGATTTTAATATTAAAAAGGACCAGTTTGATATTATTGCTGATATGTCCTATAGAAATGGATCAACTCCATCAAATCCCAGGAAGCTGGAGCAGGCCGATTATTTAAAAATACTTGAAAATGCATATGCAGGCTGATGGTTGACATCCTGAGATCAAGAATAATACAAATAATGCCTGACAACTGATCTGACACCGTTCAGCATACTGACATTGCCGAAGCAGAAATATTTGGTAACATAATCTTCCTTTAGTCTTAGGGCTCTAAATATCTGTTTTGCAGAATACCCTTTTTCACAAAATTTGATTATATTGCCTTCAAGCTCCTGTAAAAATTCAAGCTTGTTTTTTATTCGGGTTTTTCCATTTTTTAGTTTTGGATAATGACTGCAAAGCAGGGTATCAAAATCAAGTTTTAATACTTTTTTTAAAGATAGAATCTGGGCATTCGCATCTTCATCCGAACGGAAAAATTTGATTTTATCTGCAAGAAAAAGATCTCCTGAGAATAGAACTCCTGCATCTTTTAAAAGAAAGGATGTATGATCCTTTGCATGTCCGGGTGTGTGAACAGGAATCATCTCTCCAAAAGAATTCTCTATTTTTTTTGGAAACAGATCAATTGTTAAAGGTGTTGATTTTCCCCAGACACATTTTTGATATGGCAGGATTTGAAAAGAGGTTTTCATTTTTTCTTTAGTCAGTTCATGGCCATATACCATTGCACCAAAGTTTAACTTAACTGCTGCAGCATTGCCGCTGTGGTCTTCATGGTGATGTGTTAAAACAACTCTTTTTATTCTGTTGTTTTTGGCAATCTTTAGCACTTCTTTTTGCATATGGGATTGCCCGGTATCTATCATCAGATCGTTGATTATATAGCAATAGGTTGTCATCAACGGCGGACCAAATAGAGACCAGCCCAGCTTAAATCCTTTGATCCCGTTAAAATCGTATTCTTTACATAATCTCATGATATCTTTTATTTTGCCGAGGCTCTTTATACATTATTGTTAATGATTAGTAAAATTAAATGTAATAATCCAAATAGAGCCATTAGCATAATGATAATTTTCGAAAGCACAGATGTGAACTCATTTTTTTTATGGGATTTCAATAAAGAATGTAATCCCAGATGAATTATAAGAAAAATATCAAGGCTTAGCTGAAACCAGTAGCGCACATTTTCAGATGGATGGTTCATGAGCCATAAAAGGGATACTAATAGCGGAACATGGGCAATGACGAATATTTGATATGCAATATCCTCTTCAAGATTGGAAAGAAAAGGGAATATGCGCCATTCATGTCGTTGAATTGCATCAAGTTCATGGGTGATTAAAAGTGCAAAACCAGTATAAAATATCAGATCTATAATCATTGGTATACTCCTTATCAGCGATAATGCCTCTCTTTTAAACGCTGGGACAGTATTTGGGAGAGATTGAAAAACAGTTTGCTGCCAATTCTTGGAAATCGTTTATCTACAAGGTTAATCAGCTTTTTATCAATTTTAAAAATTTCTGCGGCTGATTGGGTTATAACACTTGCAGATCGAGGTTCATCAGTCACAAAGCCCATTTCCCCAACAATTTCTCCCTGTTCGACGGTCCCAAGAACTTCTTTTGTAGTTTCCTGAATAATATCTGCAGAACCTTCCAGTATCAGTACCATATTATGGCTGGCTTCTCCCTGGGAGATAAACTTTTGCCCTTTTTCTATAGTTTTAACCTCTCCCATGGCAAGAATTCTTCTTACCTCACCTTTTTTCAGACCCTTAAGAAGCTGGCATTTGCTGTAGTCCAGTTTTTTGCCAATGTAACTTTGAAGCATATCAACTGGTGAAATAATAGGTATTTTGATCAAAATTAACGGAGTAATTAGAAGATCACTGATCAATGCTGTGAACATACACAATGCTGCAAGCTTTCCAAACTGGGCTGTTGAACCGAACTCTGCAAACATCAGCATTGAAAATCCGGCAATCAATGCTGTGGACGTGGACAAAATCGGGCGGATTTCCAATTTCAGAGCATTCATGATGGCATCTTCATTAGAGTCAGCTTTTTTCAGTTCGGCTGCATACCTCACCATGAAATGAATTGTGTCATCTACTGCAATACCCAGGGCAATAATTGCCACAGGAAAAGTCGCTGTGCTCAAAGGAATTCCCATAATACCCATAAATCCAAAATTGATTACAACAGGAAGGAGATTTGGAATCATGGCAAGGGCGCCAGCCTTGAATGAAAGAAACAGTAATGAAATAAATAAGAAAATTGCAGTAAACATATATCCAAGGTTTAAAACAACTTCTCTTGTAATGGTGTTGGAAGCCTTGGCAACAACAATCATCTCTCCTGTAACATGGTAATCAAGATCCTTTGTCAGGTTCTCTTTTACAAACTTGTTTATTTCGTCATAGACAGCCATGATTTCCTGTGTGCCGGAAGCCTGAGTTTTTACAAGGATGCTGGTTTTGGTAAAATCATAGTTCACAAATCTTGAAAGGTTATCTGCATCCATCATCAGGTTGTACTGGGCAATCAGGTCACTGTTGTCCGGGATCTTAAAGAATTCCTTTTTCCCGTCATTCATTTCCTGATGGGTTTTCCTTACCATATCCACATATCCAACGGCTTTGCCGTGATTTTCATTAAGATAGTCATGCAGGCGACCGACGTGTGACAGGCTGGTAAAGGTCTGAAAAGCATTTTCATTTTTTGATTCCACTACCACCATGAAATTGGTTCCCCCAACCA
>JAGLLQ010000154.1 GCA_023140455.1 Desulfobacteraceae bacterium
TTTACATAGTCAGTCTCAATATATATCCTTTGTATTCCCCATAAAGACAGGGCAACAAAAAAGATAAATAAAGTGCCCACAACAAAGCGATATCGGGTGATACAGATAAAAAGAAATTCCCTGAAATGTTTTATCAGGCGGTTTTCTTTTTTTGCGGTTATTTTTGGTGTTTTATAAAGTTTTAATATAACTGGGACTGTCAGGATAGTGATGACAAAGTTGATGGCAATACCAAAGGAAGCTGTGATACCAAATTCCCTGAGCATTGGAATTGCGTTGGGTGCAATTGTTAAAAAACCAATAAGGGTAGTCAGTGATGTCAGAAATATGGCAGTCCCGCTTCTGACAGCCATATTTAAAATAGCCTTTTTTTTAACTTTTCCATTTTCAAGTTCGTGCATATATTCAGACAAAAGGTGGATATCTTCAGTTGCTCCCATCACAAAAAGAAGGGTGGGTATAATTATACTGACAGGGTTAAAACCGAATCCCATAAATCCCATGAATCCAATTGTGGAAATAATGCTGAGGATCCCGGTAAAAATAGGTATTAAAACAGCAGATCCGGTTCTGAAGAACAGCAATAATACAATAAAAAGTGCTGCGCCCGCTAAAGGAGTAAGGTTTATACCATCGGAGTTAATGGCGTTGACGATATCTGTTTTTACTTTGGGAGAGCCGATATGATAGATTTCAACATCTTGTGACAACCCTTGTTGAGTCTTTTTAACCAGCTTCTGGATATCCTTGAGTATACGATTGTCAAAGTCTTTTTCATTGTCTTCATTGTTTAAAAAAAGATGAACACCTGTGACACTGCCGGTATCATTGACAACTTCGCTGACGAACATGGGGTTGGACAGGGCATCCTTTTTCAAGACAGCCATTTCTTCTTGATTTTGTGGTACATCCATAAGCAGCATATCAGTGTTAAGGACTCCATCGTCACCTTTAAGGTTACTTACGGTCGCCATGCTCACAACCCGCTCAACACCTTTGATACCTTCTGCGTCAAAAGTAATATCCAGAACCCGTTGAAGAATATCCTCTCTGAAAACAGTATTGGATTTAAAAATAATGGAATGAAGGACGGCATCTCCAAAGACATCTTTAATCTTTTTAACGTACTCGACATCCGGGTCTCCTTTGGTTAAAAGGCCTTCGGAAGAGGAATCAACAAACACATTTTTCAAACCTGATGCAAACATGAGTGTAAGAATCAAAACCAGAATACATGACCGTATAGGAGAATTAACAATACTTACCATTATTTTTTTCATCAGAGGATCCTTAAAGCTACTTAATAGGGCGTTTCATATAGTTTTGAGTAAAGATAACATTTTTATGAACAGTATCTAAATCAATTGTTTTATAAACCATGACAGTGGTGGTTTTCTGGCGAATCCTGTTCCACGTTACCTTAAAACTGCGGAATAATTGACCGGCTAAAGGCCTGATATCTTCAAATATTGAGGTTTTTATATGGCGGTCGTGGTGGTCATAATAATCTACCTTTAAGGTGAAAAAGTTAGACTGATCCACCAACATGATACGCTTTCCATAGCCGCTGTCTTTTTTTTCCTTTTTTGTGGATGGTATGGATTCAATTTTCCAGCATTTTTTTGAGAAAATGGTTTCATCTCCTATAAGTGTATATTTATGGACATCTATGTTTTCAGGGCGCATATCCTCAAAAGCCATGTCTGTTCCCATGAATTGATTTTTTTTACTGCCGCCGGCGATTCGTTTAGTTGAGCGGGATGCTGACATATAAAGCCATTGGTCATCTTCTTTATCCTTATCCTGCTCCCAGGTTAAAAGTCCGACTCCCCTTATATTTGCAGGTTTATGGTACTGGATAAGGGTTTTTGACTTACCATCTGTTTTTGAAAGGTACATTACCATTTTCTGGTTCTTTTCCTTTCCTTTTCTGTCAATCAGGGTCAAGGCTACATCGGAAAACTCATTGTCTGCCTGGTGCCTTTCTTGCTGCTCCTCTATAATACTTCTGCCAGTCATTTCTTCTGCCATAACAGGCGAGATCCACATACATATTACGATAATCAGTAAGAAAAGTTTTATTTGCATACTCTTTCTCCAATTTATTTCTATTAATATTTAATTAGCATTCGTATATAAATTCTGTCATTTCTATCCCATTGTCCGAAAAATGAATCTTCATCCCCTGATAATTTCTGATATCCACAGGTCATTTTTAAATAGTCATTTAATTGTGATTCAACAAAGATATCCAGCATGGAATCTTCATCAGCAAAATTGTAAATATACGATGTTTTAATGGAATGGTCTTCATTTATTTTGAATTCAATGCTGCCGATAATATCGGAGGTCATGCCCCGGCATACACCCTTATCTGAAAAGGTGCTGCCTGTCGCTCTTTTTTTTGTTATCTTTTCACCGGTATATTCTGCAACAAAACGGATTTCATCGAATAAATTGCTGAACCATTCGTAATTTGTATAATTTATACCTACAATATAGGAGAGATAGTCTTCATCCTTTAAATTATCAAGGGTATCGTGGAAACCCGCTTCTCCATGAAATTCAAAATCATTAACAACAGTTGAAAAACTGAATCCATAAAGTTTATAAGCGGGATACTCTGTAGTCTGCCTGACTATTGGCAAAGTAAATATATCAATATCATTTCGGATCACTCCCCTTGTGCTGTGCCCATATCGATATATAAGAGCCAGATCCCATCCGTCTAAAAGGGTGCTTGAACTGAGTCTGGCTGCTATTGAACTTTTACTCAACTTATCATCAGGAAATAGTCTGCCGGAATCTACATTTATCGGTTCCATTCCAAATTCGTTTATAAAATCTGTCCGTCCTTCCGGATCATCACTTGTCCAACGGCTGGTATCATCAGGTTGACGGTCCGGAACAAAAAAAGGAAGAAAGACCACTTGAATATTGGCAACCTCAAACATTTTTAAAACAGATATTGAAGGGATCCCGATCTTTTCAGGATCCATAAGGTCAATTAAATCAACTGGATTTAATGTATCAACAGGACTGAATCCGTCTGCAATTTTCCAGGAATATATTTTTTTACCCATCTCAATCTCAATACTTTCCCCATACCAGGATATCAGGGCTTCGTTAAAGGTATATGTTGGTCTGTATTCATTATCTTCAATAAAAAATTGTGCACCATTGGTGTAAATAGTATCAAAGTTTATTCTGGGATCAACACGGAGTGTAATGCCGCTGAAGAGCTCTTTGCTAAAATGTGCTATGACATTTCCGCTTAAATGGTAATCCTCAGGATCAAGGGTTGAATCTTTGTGAAAATACGCCCATTTTAAATTAATATCAAGCTGCGGCGAAAAATTTTCCTGAAAGGATTCCCAGGCATCTGGCTCAGTGTCTTCCCCTCCAAATGCAAGGGGAATAAAAAAGGATGAGAAAAATATCAGAAGACCTGTAATCCCTATCAGTTTATACAATTTTAACATTAAACGGTCCTTTTATTTTATAGGTAATCCCTGCCCATTCAACTTTATGTCCCATTAAAGCTGAAAAGCAGATGCCCAGATGGAGCAGATGAATCAAAGGAGTTCCAAGTGTTTCAAGGAACAGACATTTAAGATTATATTCCGGAACTTTAAGAATATACCGGATAAAGCTGAAACGAATTACTCCTCTGATCACCATGGCGCTTGTCAATCCAGTGAAAAGTAATATATTAAAACCTGTAGGCATAATAAGAAGTTTTGCCAGCAGGAAAAAAAATACAAGCGTAAATCCGCTGAGCAAAAGCCCGGCAATAAAAACATGGAATTTATAATAAAATCTTGCACACATATATTGGCGCTGTCCAAAATTTAACATTTCTTTAAATGTATACTTAATTTTTCCCAATGGCAATACTGCAAAGGAAAAGTAAATAGGAATTCTGTTTTTTTTAAGCAGTGCAGCCACAGATTCATCGTCTGAAAAACATTTTTTGACATATTCAGGAACCTTAAATTTTTCAAATACCTGGCGTGTCATAGCCATGGAACCGCCCCAGAATGAGTTCCGCCAAGGATCGCCCAAAAGAGTGAGAATGGATGAATTGATAACTGAAATAAATGCAGAAGGCCAGTCATGACCTATAGGAGCCAGACATCGGTAACCCGTAGAAGCAGCATATGTCTTCCCGTGAAGAGGGTGGACAAGGTCATTAAGCCAGGCGGCGGACAGGCAGGTATCAGCATCCACCCATGCCACTATCTGGTCTTCAGGCAACAGCAAATCATAGGCACAAAGCTGGTTAAATATTTTCTGGGAGCAGGTTTCAGCTGTTCCTGCAATAACAATGTCAACTGATTTTAGACCAGAACTCCCTAACTTGAGTTTATCAAGGTTTTGTCTTGTAATGTGATATTTATTTTTAAACACCCCAATATCCAGTTTAAAAAAAGTGGCCAGGGATTGAAACGAGGGGTCATGGGTATCACTAAGACAAAA
>JAGLLQ010000155.1 GCA_023140455.1 Desulfobacteraceae bacterium
GGGTGCAGAGCTTTTCCTTGGGCAGTCCTATCGCTGCCACAAGGTCTTCAATTCTTTGAAACTTTAGAGTTGTAAGGTCAAGATGCTCTCTTATTTTTTCAATCATTTCAAAGTTTTTCAAAGATCCTGATTTTGCGTATTCTTCAAGGTTTTTATCCTCTTTTCCCTCAATTTTCAAAATCATCTTTCTGCCGATAAGATCAAGGGTTGAACGGGATTGTGAAAAATTTAAAAACTCACATGGATAAATTAAAGTAGGACATGCCGGACGCATATGCACCTCTTTTGCACCACATTCATACAAAAGGTGAACATTATCTTTAAGCTGAGTACCCCGAACAATTGAATCTTCACAAAAAAGAATTTTCTGATCTTTTATAATTTCTTTAACAGGAATAAGTTTCATTTTCGCTACAAGGTCTCTTACTTCCTGGCTCTGGGGCATAAAGCTTCTAGGCCATGTTGGAGTATATTTTACAAAAGGCCTTTTATATCTTACACCCTTTTCATTGGCATAACCTATTGCATGACCTATTCCTGAGTCTGGAATACCTGCAACAAAATCAATATCAATATCATCATTTTTTGCAAGGGCTTTACCACATTTATAACGTACATCTTCAACATTAATCCCTTCATATGTTGAAGCAGGATAACCATAATAAACCCACAAAAAGGAACAAACCTGCATTTTATCGCCTGGTTTTTTTAATTGCTCACACCCTTCAGGGGTCATTAATACAATTTCCCCGGGGCCTATTTCCTTTTCAACTTCATATCCCAAATTTGGAAAAGCACAAGTTTCAGAAGTTGCTGCAAAACCTTGATCTTTTTTACCAATAATAAGGGGGGTTCTGCCGAGCTGATCTCTTGCAGCATAAATGCCTTTGTCTGAAAGTAACAGCATTGTACAGGAACCTTTTATAGACTCCTGTGCATGGGCAATGCCTTCCTCAAAGCTTGCTTTTTCACAAATAAGCATAGCAATAAGCTCAGTTGGGTTTATTCCTATATTACCTATTTCTGCAAAACTCTTTTTCTTATCAAAGGCTCTTTTGGCGAGCTCATCCAGATTATTGATTTTAGAAACAGTAACCAGACCAAATGTCCCTAAGTGAGAGCTCATTAGAATCGGCTGATTTTCATGATCACTGATTACGCCAATACCTGTTCGGCCATGGAAGCCGGGGAGCTCAGATTCAAATTTGGTTCTAAAGTATGAACTCTCAAGGGAATGAATTTTTCTTTTTATCCCTTCAGAGTTTAATACAGCAAGTCCACCTCTTTTTGTTCCAAGATGAGAAAGATAATCTGTTCCGTAAAACAAATCAGTAACACAATCATCTTTTACTGCACACCCAAATATACCGCCCATGACAAGCTCCTTAAGTTATTCATAATATAATTAAATTATAATCAAGCTACAAAGAATATAACTTAACAAATTCTGACATTATTTCAAGCTTTTAATAAATTGCACTGGATATTGCCACAAGAAAACTAATTTAATTTTTTACATTTTTACAGAGGTATAGGCAGATACCCGTTCCGGCCTGTTTACCTTGCGCTCCCAGGAGACTGAACGATTTTTTAAAGTTTACAACCCTACTCTTGGGTGATACAAAATTATTGAGAAAGTTTACGATTAACCATGGGCGTATATCATGTAAAAATTGAATGATATACGAGCCCGCATAATTACTTGTTAAAGTCATACATAACTTATGCACAAAAGATCAGATAAATTAAAAATGCTTATCACAGGATATTCCGATTTCACTTTAACCCAGGCAGGAGTGAGATCAAATTTAGATCCCATGGTAAACCATGGTGTTTATTTTAAAATAAAAAATGATATCAGGAGTATATTCCCATATATAAACGCAGAAATAGAGGGTGCTATATTTTTTGATAACCCACAATATATTCAGTTCATGTTTGAGATGTCCAAGTGCACTGTATATCCCTTTGAAGTCATTGCAGTACCCTTTGCTAATGAGAAACATGCACTTGAGTTTATAGACAAGCTCATAAATTTTTTTAATGACCTGTATGCCAGAAAAAATTCCATACAGCCGGATTATAAAAAAGTTCAATCTGTTTCTGTGCTTGATATTTTTAAACTGCTGCCAGGCACAAATTGTAGAGAATGTGGTTTTACCACATGTATGGCATTTGCAGCAGCCTTAACTCAAAGTAAAACAGGTCCTGACAAATGTCCTTATTTTGCCAAACCAATAAGTGAGAATGCAATTTATCCTGTTTATGATAAAGATGGTAATCTTATCTCCACAGTTTCCATTGAAATTGGCTCTGAAAAAGAGGTACGGAAAAATAAGGATCAGAAAAAGAAAATCTCTTTAAAAGTGGCCTCTAGTGGAATTCAAGCAGATCTCACATCAAGAGAACTTGAAGTCCTTTGTTTTGTTGCAAAAGGAGCAACCAATACAGAGATTTCAAGAAAATTATCCATAAGCCACCACACTGTAAAAAGTCATGTAGTTCACATTTTTAATAAACTGGGTGTTAATGACCGTACCCAGGCAGCTGTGTGGGCTGCACAAAATAAAATTCTTTAAGAAATTAAAATAATTTTATCATATCCCCCAAATGGGTGATGTTTTATATATGGGATATGTTTTCATAGTCTAAAAATATAAAAAGGAGACAGGCTATGTTACAATTTAATAATTCCATGGATATTTTTAGACTTCTTCCAAAAACAAACTGTAAAAAATGCCAGGCGCCCACTTGTCTGGCTTTTTCTGTGCTGGTGTTCAAGGGTGATAAACAGCTCAATGAATGCCCCTATATTGAAGAAGAAATCATTGAACAGTTTGATGGTAAAATCAAAAAGCGAACGTCTGCTGAACAGGATTTTGCCGAAGCAGTGGCGCCTTTAAAAAGAAAAATTGCAGCAATTGATCTTTCTTTGTTGGGAAATAGACTGGGTGGTAAATTTTCAGGTAATGAATTAACAATCAAAATTCTCGGTAAGGACTTCAGCGTTGATTCAAAGGGGGCGTTTTCATCTGACATCCATATAAATCAATGGATCGTCATACCCGTACTCAACTATATTTTAAACGGTGCTGGCGTATCTGCCTCAGGAAAATGGGTTCCTCTCAGGGAACTTGCAGGTGGGAAAAAGTGGTATCGGCTGTTTGGTCAACGGTGTGAAAAACCTTTAAAAAAAATTGCTGATACCTATACAGATCTTTTTGAAGACATGATTGATATTTTTAATGGAAAGCAGGTTGAAAATCATTATCAATCTGATATCTCACTTATTTTACATCCTTTGCCAAAAGTTCCGATTCTTATTTGTTATTGGAAGCCGGACGATGGGCTTGACTCTGAGCTTAATCTTTTCTTTGATTCAAACGCAGAAGATAATCTTAACATAGAGTCCATCTATACTCTCGGCACAGGGCTTGTGTTGATGTTTGAAAAAATTACTTTAAAGCATGGGTTTAAATAAGGAGGCATTTAAAATATGATACCAAAATCAGAAATTTTTGAAAAAACTTACAATGATTATCTTGCTCAAGTTGCCAATGTTGATATTGAGGCTGTAAAAGATATACTTGGGCTGACAATAGAGAACAATCAAATTATTATTCCTTTTTTTGGAAAAAACTATCTATTTTCAAAAAAAGGAATTTTTGATGAATCAGGGGAAAAGCCCTCTTTCAGTGTATGTGTCATTCTTTCCAAATATCTTTTACTCTGTCCTGATACTTGTCAGTATGATAGTAATTGGGTCTCTTTCAAGGATTTTAAACGCAGTTCTCATTTTTTAAATATAAACTTTTTTGCAAGTGATACTGAGAAACCCATTGCTACAAATTTTTCAGGCAAACTTGATCTGCTTTTAAACGCATGTAAAAAAACAGGAGGGTTTTCTCCAGACGTTAGACTTTCATATGACCTGGCCATGCAATTCAATGCCCTTCCCAGGATTTCTCTTCTCATGCTTTTTAATGATGGTGATAATGAATTTCCTGCCCAATGTTCTGTTCTTTTTCAAAAACAGGCAGAATATTATCTTGATCCAGAGAGCCTTGCTATTACAGCTGCTTTCCTTGCTAACCGTCTGGCATTGTTTAATGAATATAGGAGCTGCAATGATGTCGTGTAGCAATTGTGGTAAAAAGATTTCTGAAAACGATATACTTATGAAAGTAAACGTATGTGCGATGACTGCGCTATGAAAGCAGGTTTATTCCCTCTTGGGCATACAGAGTCACGCAGGGACAAGATCTCTGAGAAAGGAAGATGTCTTATTACTGTGCCGAAGCCCGATGAAGGTTAACTTATATACTGGTGTAGCCAAATTGCTGTTTCCATAAGAAGTTACCTGTTAAAATGAGAATATCGCCATTAAAATTTTAATATGTGGTATAAATGTGAGCAGATATTTATATGCATCAACTGCTAACAAAAAAAATGAACCGGGTGCAACAAGTATTAAAATATTATTTTCAATACATTGAATCAATATTTTTTTTATGTCTTTTAGCTACAATCTTTCTTTTTATTTTCATTGTCGGAGTCAGCTCCCCGTTTGCCTGGGTAAATTCCAGTCCAAGAAGTACGAATTTTTTGATTTTTTCATAATTTGGAAGATCTTTTGATCTTGCTTTGATCCTGTTTTTATAAAATTTTAGAATTTTAGAATGTTTTAACAATTCTTCTCTTGATTTAAATAAAATATTATTCTCTTTTGCCCAGGTTTCTAATGCCTCAAATGCAGGGACAATAAGAGCACTTATAAATTTCCTCCTGTCACCTACTATTGCAAGCTGCTCTATATAATGATCCATTCCAACAATGGTTTCAATGTGCTGAGGCGCAACATTTTTTCCTTGAGAAGTAATTATAATATCTTTGATTCTAT
>JAGLLQ010000156.1 GCA_023140455.1 Desulfobacteraceae bacterium
CAAGGCCTGGAATATTAAAAGTTTTACTGGGAGCCATAAATGTAAGTGTGCTTTGGGCTGCCAGTTCAGAGATACAGGCGGTTGGAATGTGTTTTTTATCTATATCAAGAACCAGATCACTGTGGATTTCATCAGAGCAAATTATAATCTTATATTTTGAGCACAGCTCTGTAAGAGTAGTAAGTTCTTCTTTAGTAAAAACAGTACCACATGGATTATACGGGCTGCAGAGTATGAATAGAGAAATCTTGTTTTTAGAAAATATTTTTTCAAGATTTGGGAAATCAAAGGTCATTCTTTTATTTTTTTCAATAAGAGGAATTGTTAAAAGTTTATTCCCGGAATTGTCGGGTGCACTAAGGAATGGAGGATATATTGGAGTAGTTGTTGCTATTTTAGAAGAGTCGTTTTCAGAAATGCTGAAAGCTTTGCAGCATGTATTTATTCCGCTTACGATTCCCGGAAACCACAGTAACCATTCTTTTTTAACATCCCAGTTATAGTGCTTTTTTATAAAGCTAATGGTAGCTTTATAAAGTTTGTCCGGGACAATAGAGTATCCGAATATCGAATGGTCAACCTGCTTATGAAGTTCTTCAATAATAGCCGGAGGACACTTAAAGTCCATGTCAGCTACCCACATTGGAAGAATATCACTGTTTTTATATTTTTCCCATTTAAGGGAATTAGTGTTTTTACGGTCTATAATTTGATCAAAGTCATATTTCATAATATTGTTTTCTATTATCGGGTTTGAACAGAGCCTGCGAGGTGGGGCATCTTTGTAACACTGTCTCGAAGCTCAAATAAAATAGCATTATTCTCTTTTGCCGCCCCTATGGTAACAGTTCCAGGGAGCAACAGAGGTCGTTTAAATGAAACATCAACAGAAAAAACTTTTTTTTCAGTGAATTGGTTTTCTATTTCAGCAATAGACTTTGCTAAACTCCACATACCATGGGCGATGGCACGTTTAAATCCAAAAAGTTTTGCAAAAAAAGCTGAGAGGTGATGCGGGTTGTAATCCCCTGAGGCTTTTGCATATTGACGACCAATATTGCCTGGGACATCAATAATAGTAAAAGGAGTAAGAGGCTCAGAAGGCGGACCAGTTTTTTTAGTTTTTTTATATTTTTTACTTTTAGAAAGGGTAGTTGTAACACCTTTCCAGACAACTTCTTCGCCACTGATCACCTCAAGTAAAAAGGTGATTTCAAGCCCTTTTTCATCAATATTTATTCTATCTAAACTGAATTTTGTATTAAGAATTTCATTTTGATTTATTTTCCTTGCCTGATAGATTTTTTGTTTTGTATGAATCAGCCCTAGGGGAAGAAGGGGGAAAAAGGAGGACGTGATGTATTTTCCAAACTGCCCGATAAAAAGGGATTGCAGATAAAGCATTGGAACAGTATTGGTGTTTTGTGGATAACCGCATATTTTTTTAAAATGAGCAATTTTATTCAAATCAGGTTTTATATTGTCAAAGGAAGATGAAAACTTATTAAAAACAATATTTTCAGGAGAATCAATTGAAGGACGTATCATAGAAAGCAGAAGCCCTTTAACCAGAACCATCGGCATAAAAGGGTCTTTGTTAAGCAAGATTGTCTGCTCAGGGTCTTTAAGTTCTATTGTTTCGGGTGTTTTCATAAACGACTCCCAAATCAGTTCTTTCTAATTTTTATTTTATTGTCTGAAAGATACATTTTCACGGCATTAATTGGAATTTCTTTTCTGTGAAAAATTCCGGCAGCAAGGGCAGCTTCGCTTTCTGTTTTTGTAAAAACCTGATAAAAATGGTCTTCTTTGCCTGCTCCACTTGAAGCAATAACCGGGATTGAAACAGCATTTTTTACCAGATTTATAAGATCAAGATCAAACCCTGAATTTGTACCGTCTTTATCAATGGAATTTATTAAAAGTTCTCCTGCACCGAGAGTTTCGCAGGCTTTTGCAAAGGAGACAACATCAAGATTCCGTTTTTCACGCCCGCCTTTTACAGTACATTGATACCAGCAATATTTTTCTCCTGAAGGTCCGGTCTCTGACGAGGAAGTAATGCTATGCTTTGAAGATGTCTCAGCAGTATTTACCCAAACCTTTATTGGATCAATGGAGATGACCACAGCCTGGCTGCCATAGATACTTGATATTTCCTCAATTGAGCTTGTTCCGGTTTTAATATTTGTTTCTATGTATTTTTCAGCAATATCAACAGCATCACTTCCAATGGAAATTTTATCTGCCCCGGCTCTGAAATAGGCTTCGGCAACTTCAATAGCTTTATATGTTTTGTGGTCGCTGTCAGTATAGTCTCTAATACCACCTCCAATTGTAAGAGGCACGAAAACATTTTCAGATGTTTTTTTCAAAACATCTATCATGGGCATGTCTTTAAGAGGAAAATCCCTGAATCCTGTAATATTAAGAAAAGTAATTTCATCAGCACCCTGCTCATAATAATTTCTTGCAAGCTCAACAGGTTTGCCAAGATTTCTGACATCACCTTTTTCTCTTACATCATACTGATCGCCTTTTGTAACAACAAGGTCGCCTGTGTCGTTGGATCTAACATCAAGGCAGGCAACTATTCTTTTTGCAAGCCCGGGGTTTGTATTTTCAGTGTCAGCAGATAAGTTTACACAATCATCAGGCATTGCTGCAGCCTGATGATTAATGGCCTTTTTATTATTAAGTGAAATAAAGTTGCTCAGGAATTGTAACCCCGGCTCTCCGCTTTTTTCAGGATGAAACTGAACCCCGGTTATATTACCTTTGCTTACTGCACTGACAAATTCATTTTCATATGGAGTGGTTGTCAGAATATCAGATTCTTTGGCAGGTACAACATGATAGGAGTGTACAAAATAAAATCTGGTATCCTTTGCAATATTGTAAAAAAGAGGCGAAGCTTTTTTTGGCTTAATGCTATTCCATCCGATGTGTGGAACTGCAAGCTTAACATTAAAACGTTTAACATTTCCTTGCATGACAGCTAAGCCATTGTGAAAAGCAAATTCATCACTTGTTTCAAAAAGAGCATGAAACCCCAGGCAGATTCCAAGAAAAGGCCGGTTGTTTTTAAGGTAGGTTTTAAGGGGATCAAAATATCCCTTTTCTTTAATAGTTTTTATCATATTTCCATAATGTCCTACTCCGGGAAATATGAGCTTTTCTGCATTCAGTATATCTGAAGCATTTTTTACAATATTAATATTTTGTCCAAGGGATTGAACAGCGTTGATAACGCTTCTGACATTGCCTGCTCCATAATCAAGGATAGTAATCATAGTATGCTCTTAATCATTTATTAACTTGTTGAATGCTTGGTATTTTTTTAAATGCTTCTTTGATTTCATCGGTTAAAACAATTGCTTTTCCTGTATCGTCGGCAATAACAAAGGTAATATCTGCTTGAATACATATTTTTCCCATGGACGTGTTTGTAATTTCCTGCCTCCATATAATACTTCTACTGCTAATTTTATGAAGCCCGGTTTTAATTAAAATAATGTCATTTACTTTTGCAGGGCTTCGGTAGGAAATATTTATATTTACAACAAAGAAAGAGAGTCCGCTGTTCGTGAAATTATCAATGTCAAGATACTCTTCAACCAGTTGCCATCTTGCTTCTTCAAGGAATTCAAGGTATCGGGCATTGTTTACATGTCGATATAAATCAGTATGATAGCCTCTGATTTTTATTTTTATATCCATTATTTTTATAATCCTATTTTTTAATTTAAACGAAATATATAGCATTATTTGATTAGGTTTTACAAATAATAACTTAACAAACCATAATCTACTTAACAAATTGTAATCTAAATGATATATTGAATTTCACTAAAAAAGTTAAAATACCATGAGAATTCTGACTGTTTCCGATTTTATTGAAAGATCTCTTGATCAAAAGATTGAAGAGAATGCTCTCCCCAAAATAGATCTTATTCTCTCTTGTGGTGATATCGCTCCTGAATATTTAGTCTTTTTAAAAGAAAAACTTTTATGTCCTTTATATTATATAAAAGGTAACCATGACATACGATATGATGGTTATTCTCCTGAGGGATGTACTGATATTCACAGGCAGCTTATCCAATTTAAATCATTGAGGATTCTGGGACTTGAAGGCTCGATGCTATATAGCGGCAAGGAAAATCAATATAGTGAAAAAGAAATGAAGAAAATATTACGCAGTATGTGGTTTACCCTTTTTAAAAGCAAAGGTGTAGACATAGTTATTACCCATGCGCCTCCGCGCCATATTCACGACGCTGATGACTTGTGTCATCAAGGGTTTAAATGTTTTATTGATTTTATTCAGAAATACAGCCCGAAATATTTTATTCATGGGCATATACATAAAAACTTTAACAACCCGTTGGATCGTGTTACTGTTTATGGAAGAACAAAAATAATAAACACCAGCGGATACAATATCATAGAGTATTAATTTAGCGTATTAATCTGGAGTATCGGTATGAAAAATTTTATAAAAAATTTTTTCGGTATAAATGTGAACAAGACAGGGGACACTGTTAAATCATTTCATGATGCCCAGGCAAAAGAAGAAGATTGTAAAATTGTTGAAAGAGGCGTCCTGAATATTGATTTGGATAAAATAATCGGGAGTGTTGGTAAGTATAAAGATTTTGATTCACGATTTCAGTTTAGAAACCAGGAGCAATCTTCACGGTTTAGATCTATAAAGCAGGCAATGCTTGATCAAAAGACTTTTCCTCCTGTTAAGCTCTATCAGATAAGAAATGAGTTTTATATTTTGGATGGCAATCATAGAGTTGCAGCTGCAAAAAGCTTGGGCAGGCAAGAGATTGAGGCAAAAGTTACTGAGCTTATTTCATCAAAAAAGAATCTTGAAAATTTACTCTACATGGAGAAATATGCCTTTTTAGAAGCAACCGGGCTCCCTGATGAAATAGAGCTGACAGAAGTAGGTAAGTATAGATATCTTTTAAAGCAGATAAAAAAGCATTTGGATTATTTAAAAATTGATTCAGAGCCGGAAGCTGACTTAAAAAGAGCAGCCCGGGACTGGTACGATACAATTTATCAGCCTCTTATTTTAATTATTAGTAGAGGAGGGCTTTTAAAATATTTTCCTGAGCGAACTATTGCTGATCTTTATGCATATGTTTCTTTTACCCATTGGAGGCGAAAATCTAAACGGCAATATGGAATAGGGTTATACAAGCACCTTCCAGGAGATATGGAATCTTTTAGAAGCATGATGCTTGAAAAAAGTAATCCTGAATATCCTGAAATGAAACGAACAATTTCAGCTTTTATTTTTGTTAATGTCAAAGGAGTAAGAGAGAGCAAGCTGGTTGAAAAACTCTTTAGGATTGAAGGTGTTAAAGAGGTTCATTCAGTACATGGGAATATTGATATATTAATAAAAATAATACTTACACGTGACCTGCTTTCATCTGATGCTGAAACCATTGGAGAGTTTGTAGATCAAAAAATCAGGTCAATCCCCGGAGTTGACAGCACTCAAACCATAATACCGGCCATTTCCAAGGTAAAAGATCAATTTGATACTGCTGAGCTGATATGATGGAAAAAAAAAATACATATCAAGAGCTTACAAAAAAAATAGAAGCTCAATCCAAAACTGAGAAGATACATAATATACTTTTTGATATAATCAAGGCTGTTAGTACTACTACCAGCCTTGAAGAATTATATGCATTTATTCATAATGCTCTGGATAAAGTAATCAGCCTGCCTAATTTTTATATTGCGATTTATAATAAAGAAAAGCGATCAATAAAATTCCCATATTTTAAAGATCAGGTTGATAAAGAAATGTCATATATTAAAGATTTTACGGCGACACATTCTTTAACCGGAGAAGTGATTTTATCCGGGAAGCCTATATTTTTAAAGAAAAAACAATTACAGGCCCGGAGGCAAACAGGCAAATCCATAGGAAGTCCGAGTAAGATCTGGATCGGTGTTCCATTAATTGCACAAAATAAGGTTCTAGGTGTCATGGCTGTACAGGATTATCATAATCCAGAAGGATTCAGCCAAAGTGATTTTGAAATGTTTATCTTTGTTTCAGGGCAAATTGCTTTTGCCATTGAACGAAAGCGCATGATGGATGAATTGGTTGAAAGTGAAAAACGGTTCAGGGATATGGCTGAATTGCTGCCTGAAGCAATATTTGAAGCAGATGAGACTCTGACAATAACATATGCTAACTCAAAAACGTTAGATATGCTTGGATACACTAAAAAGGATATAAAACAAGGTGTAAATTGTGTTAATTTAATTGCCCCTGAAAATTTTAGAATCGGATCAAAAAGGAGTAATGATTCCATAAACGAAGAAGATATTAATATAGAAGGATCAAAAGAATATATTTTTTTAAGAAAAGACGGCTCTGTTTTTCCAGGTATAATCAAGACTGCTTCGATAGATAAAGGCACACAGCAAACCGGTCTTAGAGGTGTTATTATAGATATTTCTGATCGAAAACAATGGGAAGAGGCGCTTAAAGAGAGTGAATACAAATTCAGAATACTCGCAGAAACGTCATCAATAGGTATTGTCCTTTATCAGGGTGGTAAAGTGGTTTATTGCAACCCTGCTGCTGAAAAAATGACAGGGTACACGTTTGATGAATTTAAAAATAGAAATATGCTGGATATTATTGCTCCTGAATATA
>JAGLLQ010000157.1 GCA_023140455.1 Desulfobacteraceae bacterium
CACTTGCCCTTACTTTTTTTTCTGTGTTGCTTCTTTTGTCCCTGATAAAGTTATAAACATAATTTACATCACTGTAGATTATTTTTTTATAAAACTGTGTATATCGTTGCTCTGTTTCTTTTATTGCCTCTTTATTTTGTTTTTGCATATTATAGGCTAAAAACAATGTAAAAATTATTGCCATAACACCAATAGCAAGCACTACGATTAATAAAGCTGCCCCTGCAATAGTCTTTGGATTTATTATGTCTTTTATTTTCATTTTTTTAAATACTTTACCATTCTGTTTTAATTAGTTAATATAGACAGGGAATAAATAAAAGACAATAATAAAAATTTGAAATAAAGAGGAAAGCTTTGAGTAAAACAAAAGCAAAATTCAGTTTTTTTAAAATATTTATTAAATTTTTTGCCTGGTATTCAAAAGGTATGGAGAAAGCAGCAAAAAAGAACAATTTCTGTGGGACATGACGGATAAAAAGATAAAACTCTGTCAGGGTTTTAAGCTTGTATGCCCTTCTAATAATTTCTTTAAAAAAATTTCTCTGGAGGATTATGAAGATATATAATGATTGCTTTCCTTGCATTTTAAGGGGCTCTCTTGATGCAGCACGGCTTTCCACTGATGATGAAATTGTTCATCGGAAAATAATGGAAAAAACCATGGAAAAATTAAGTTCAGCCAGGCTCTATGATCCGCCACCGATTATTGCACAGTATACTCAGAGACAAATAAAAGAAATTACCGGCATCAGTGACCCATATAAAAAGTTGAAAGTAAAATATAATCAATTTGCAAAAAGAATTCTGCCTGAACTTGAAACCATGGTTAACAATTCAGATGATCCTTTTGCAATGGCAGTAAAAATTGCCATTGCCGGAAATATAATTGACTTTGGAGCAATGTCTGACAAAGGAGAAGACCTTTTTTTCAATGATATTAAAACAACAATTAATGGTGGAATAAAAGGAAACATTCCTATATTGCAGGAAAGGGTTGAAAAAGCTGAGAAAGTTTTGTGGCTTGGAGATAATACAGGAGAAATTGTTCTTGACAGATTATTGCTGGAACAGGTTGGTACCAAAAAGGTAACTTATGTTGTTCGCGGTGAAGCAATTTTAAATGATGCAACAATGGAAGATGCCGTTGATGCAGGACTTACTGAAATTGTCAGGGTGATTGATAATGGAGTTGATATCCCGGGAACTGTTCTTTCATGTTGTTCTGAAGAATTTAGAGATGAGTTTAAAAAGGCTGATTTGATTATTTCAAAAGGACAGGGAAATTTTGAAACGCTTGATCATGATGATAAAAGAACAGTTTTTCTTTTTAAGGTAAAATGTAAAGTTGTTGCAGATAATTCAGGGTTTAAAGAAGGTGACAGTGTAGTGTTTATGCCTTCTGAAAAATTAGATTAATATATATGTCATTGTAATAAGTCCCAAAACCATTTTTCTATGTAATATTCTATACAAACCTTGGTCTAATTCCGATCAGGATATCTTTCCTTCCGCGTTTGAACATTTTGAAAGTTCTAAATTCCCTTCGCTAAACAGCAAGAACTCGGACATAAATGTCCTCAGACAACTTGCTGTTCTTAACGCTCCGATCATTAAGAACTTTTACAAAATATCAAACTAATGCTCAGGAAAGATATCCTGACCTGTGTTGAGCAAATTGGAATATCCTATATTCACCGGATCATTTAGCACATACCCATAACCCAATAGAATATTGCGTTATCATCCAGTGGAGGTTTGGTTGATTTGTGCGCGTTGATTTTTAGAATTTTTACTGCTTAGTGTAGCAAATTTAGAACCTGTTAATTCGAAGAGAGGCGCGTGCCCCAACTTTCCAAACTAATGCGCACAAGGTAATCAGACCGCAACGGGTTATTGTGATATAGGAAGTATAAAGATCATAGCATTTAAAAATTATTGCTATTGATAAAGAGTTGGGTCTTTTACTCCTGCTTCTTGAAAACCTTTTTTTCTTTGCAGGCAGGAGTCACATGCTCCACATGCCCTGCCTTCAGAGTCTGGATCATAACAACTTAAAGTCAATGAATAATCTACGTTCAGACTGGTTCCCTTTTTGATAATCTGGGCTTTTGTGAGGTTTATTAAAGGGGTTTTGATTTTTATTGTGGTGTCACCCGTAACTCCGGCTTTAGTCGCGAGATTTGCCATGTTTTCAAAGGCATTGATATATTCCTGTCTACAATCAGGGTATCCACTGTAATCCATTACATTCACACCAATAAAGATCGTATCTGCCATAAGCACTTCTGCCCAGGCAAGTGCATATGAAAGAAAGATTGTATTTCTTGCAGGTACATAAGTGATGGGGATTTCATTTTTTTGAGGATGATCTATATTTTGATTTTTTGGAACTTGAATATCATCTGTTAGAGCAGAGCCGCCAATTTTCCCCAGACCGATATCAATGATATAATGCTGTTCAACTTTAAAAAGAGAAGCTATTCTTTTGGCAGCTTTAAGTTCAGCTACATTGCGCTGATCATAATTAAAGCTCAGGCAATATATTTTATATCCTTCATGGTGGGCAATTGCAGTTACAGTTGAGGAATCTAAACCTCCACTTAAGAGAACTACTGCGTTTGGCATGATTTATACTCCTCTTTTATCTTTATCCCAGATTGTTTTGTGTATCTGTAATGACAGCCTGACATTAAGGTTATCATTGAGAATCCAGCTTGCAAGTGTTGCAGGTTTGATCATACTAAATACTGGTGAGAAATGAATTTTTTCTGAATTTACATGAATTATTTCTTTTTTGAGAAATGATTTTGCAAATTCATAATCCTCTTTTGTTCCTATTACAAATTTTAATTCGTCCTTACTGGTTAGAAAGTTGAGATTAGCTTTCAGGTTATTGCGGCTTTCTCCACTTGAAGGGCATTTAATGTCCACAATTTTTACGCATTTAGCAGGGACAGTCTGAATACTTATACTGCCATTTGTTTCTAAAAGGACTTTGTAATTTTTATTGATGAGTTCAGATATTAAAGCAGGAGTGCTGGTTTGGAGTAATGGCTCTCCACCTGTGATTTCAACAAGATTACAATTATAGGATTTGATTGCTTTTAAGATATCACCTGAATCCATGGGAAAGGATTCAGATTTTGCATAGAGAGTATCACAATAACTGCAGTTCAGGTTACAGTCGGAAAGTCTGATAAAAACACATGGTAAGCCTGCATATGTTGATTCGCCCTGAAGACTGAAAAAAATCTCGCAAACATTAAAAGTCAAATACTATTCCTCCAGAGCCTATTCTTCCCAGTATGTTGCACCACAGCCAGGGCTTTCAAGTACTTTAACTTTGGAAATTTTCGAGTATTCAGTCTTAAAATGCCTTTCCAGCTCTTTAAAAATGAATTTTGCAATGTTTTCTGAAGTAGCATTAATGCTTCCAAATTCAGCGAGTTGGTTTAAATCTGTATGGTCAAATTTTTCTAAAATCTTTTTTAAGGTTGATCTTACATCTCTGAAGTCAATTGCTATGCCGATTTGATTCAGTTTTGTGCATTGAATATAGGCTTCAATTATCCAGTTATGGCCATGCATTCTTGCACAATTGCCATCATAACCTCTTAAAGCGTGAGCTGCTGAAAAATGATCTTTTACATATATTTCATATATTTGAGTCATAAGTTCACCTATATATTTTTTGAGAGAATTATAACACAGTGTTAATTATTAAGCAAAAAAAGTTAATAAGAATAAGTTGATATACCGTTTAAAATCAAAAAAGCCCCTTTATAAAAAAGGGGCTTATCGTTTATTGGTAGCGACGCAGAGATTTGAACTCCGGACCCTGCGGATATGAGCCGCATGCTCTAACCAACTGAGCTACGTCGCCAAAAAACCTGGAATTTATATCATTCATATAACTTAATGTCAATAAAAATATTTATAGGTGAGGCTAAAAAAACAAATGGGACTCTTAATAGAGTCCCATTTGTTTTTTTCTAATAAACTTTATTTTTTCTTCATTCTATCAAACGCGGTAACTGTCACAGTATAATTTTCTAATTCCTCGGGGAGACCTGAAAAAACTAACATAAAGGGAACACCTTCATTGGCTTTAATGTTAAGATTTGCACCCTGTTCTCCATCTTTTCTTTGAAGAATTCTTTCTATAGCGCCAACACTCAATGATGACAATTGTCCTTCAGGAATTTTATTACCACAGAAGACTTTCTTCTTTTTTGCAATAACCCCGCCTTTTGCAATAAGCGTCCCTTCGACCTGAACATGATTTAGTGGTATTGTTGATTCATTTGTAATTTTACCAGTGATAACAAAGAGCTTTCCAGTGTTTTCATTATTGACATATCTCCCATTCAGGCTTTGGTTATTGATAGTTGCCCATACAGGAATTTGATCCATTTTAGAAGAATCAAGCAGATTTTTTACGATTGAAAAATTTATCTTTGAGAAATCAATGCTCTTGGTAAAGCCTCCTGTTATCATGAAGGCTCCATATCCAACACAAAGTAACAGAAGAATTACCAGCAGTGCTTTAAAAAGTTTGCTTGGTTTCTTTTTGGGTTTTGCAGACGTGTCTTCAAGAGTTTTGTCATCATCATAGTCATCATCAATGATGTCATCATCTGCATATTCCTTCTCATCATCTTCATATTCTTCTATTTCATAGTCATCATCTTCTTCAAACTCATCTACTTCTTCTATCTCATAGTTGTCGTCTTCATCATCACCAATATCATCAATGACATCGTCATCAATTTCCAGGCCGCTGGATTCATATTGATCACTGTCATCTGATTCTTCAATTATATCTAAGGAAGCATCTTCTATATCTAAGGAAGCATCTTCGCTTACAACTTCTTCATCAAAGCTTTCATCATCAAGAGATAGTTCAAAATCTTCTTCTCCAGGAGCTTCTTGTTCCTCGTCAATTGCTTCTGATTCTATAGAAGGCTCATCCAATGTAATATCTTCTTCGATATCAAACTTTTCTTCTTCGTCAAGTTCAAATTCAAACTCAAAGTCATCAACATCGTCATTGCTCAGGTCTTCATCGGCCACAGGTTCAGGTTCTGGTTCTATGGCTTGCTCTGTCTCAGGTGCAGCAGAATCTTTTTTGAGATCAGAATCAGCATCAAGGTCAATTTCTTCTCCCTGGTCCAGATTTAAATTGATTTCAGTATCAAGCTCCATATCTTCAAGCTCACCACCGCTATCGGTATCAAGCTCTATGCCTGTATCCATATCTTCATCGAAATTCATACCTGTGTCCATACCAGGCATGTTGTTACCCATATCTATTCCGCCGTCATCAAATCCTGTGTCGTCATCACCAAGGTCTAACCCACCTTCATCCATGTCCTCATCTTCTTCTTCAACATCCAGCTCAAGCCCATCATCATCTGGCTCTGGTTCGGATTTTTGAAAACTGCCCGGGCCATCTGCTCCAACATTTTCTTCGCTGTCAAAATATCCTTGCTGTGAAGGAAGGGGTGGTGAAACTTCTGTTTTTCCTAGAGCTTGAGGAGGGTAGGCAGTAAAGATGTGTTTACATACACAACATCTTACTTTAGAACCAGTTGCTTTTAAAAGAGATTCATCTAATCTGAATTTTGTTGAACATTCTTTACAGATGATAATCATGGACTACCCCTTATATCTATAATTTCAAATCATATATTGCAGACAAGTTTCTATATTTTTCATTATAATCAAGTCCATACCCTACAATGAAACCTTTTTCAAGGTAAAAACCAGAATATTTCACTTTAATATTTACTTCACGTCGCTCATGTTTGTCAATAAGAGAACAAATTTTTATTGATTTAGGATTAAAAGATTCAAAATAATCCATTAATTTATAGAGAGTATTTCCAGTATCAACTATATCCTCAACAAGAAGTACATTTTTATTCTCAATATCAATAGTGATATCTTTTGTAATACTAACTGTGCCTGAGGAGAATGTCCCTTCATAGCTTGAAGCGGCAGCGAAATCTATTTCATGATCAATGGAGATTTCCCTTGAAAGATCTGCAAGAAATACAAAGGAACCCTTTAAGATACCTATGAGTACCAAATCTTTATCTTTATAATCTTTAGAAATTTCTAATCCAATTTCCTTAATCCGTTTTTTTATTTTATTTTTTGAAATTACTGGAATAAGCTCAGTCATAACAATACTTATAACCCAGTTTGTACTAACTTTTCAACAAGATTCTTTTGTTCTTTATCAAGTTCTTTTGGCATGTTAACATAAATAACTACAAAAAGGTCTCCTGCTTTACTACCTTTCATATAGGGAATGCCAAGCCCTGCAAGCCTCATCTTTGCTTTGTGTCTGGTTCCGGCAGGGATATTAAGGCTGATTGTCTTCCCAAGAGGAGTTATAACATCTGTTTTTGTTCCAAGAATACTTTCCGTAAGCTTTATCTCTTTTTTAGTAAGTATATCATTTCCGTCTATATCATAGCCAATGGGCTGCAAAGGATTTGATTTGATATAAAGGTCACCGGCAGCACCACCATAAGGACTTGGCTGTCCTTTTCCTGCAAGCCTGATTTTTTTCCCCTTTATCATACCTTTGGGAATTTTAACTGAAATAGTTTTAATGGAACCATCCTGGCTGATATTTAAGCTTTTACTGGTGCCGGTCATTATTTCATCTAAAGTGAGGGGGATTTCATGTTCAAGATCCTGTCCCTTGGCTGGTGCAGCATTTCTTCGGCAGCCACCACCGCCCATGCCGCCCATGGAAGAGAAACCTCCACCTCCAAAGCCGCCGCCAAAAACATCTGAAAATCCACCTCCTGAACCACCACCGCCAAAACCAAATTCTCTTAAAATATCTCCCATATTGGAATTTCTGAAAATATCTTCTTGGGAATATCTTTGCTGAAAGTTCTCAGATCCAAAAGTATCAAAGTGCTCACGCTTTTTAGGGTCACTCAATACAGCATATGCTTCACTTATTTCTTTAAATTTTGCTTCAAGTGTTTTATCACCCTTTGTTTTATCCGGATGATACTTTAAAGCAAGTTTTCTATAAGCTTTTTTTATTTCTGAACCTGATGCTTTTTTTGCAACACCAAGTGTTTTATAATAATCGGCTGACATGATTTATTATTTCCTTTATTTATTATGACAAATATTTATGAAATTTTTATACTTAAATAATAACAAGTGATTGAACAGTGTCAAGACGATGCCTTTCGCTTGTGTGCTGAAATTGCAATCATAATAACAGAGATTGCAGCAGGCGTTATACCGTCTATTCTTGAAGCTTGTGCTAATGATGCAGGCCTGATTTTTCCAAGTTTTTCAACAAGCTCATTGGAAAGCCCGGGCACTATAGAATAATCAAGTTTCTCCGGGATTTTAATTTTTTCCATGTCTTTATATTTTTTTATTTCGTTTGTCTGCCTTGAAATATAGCCTTCATATTTTATTTCTATTTCCACCTGTTTCTTAACACGCCTGCTTAGAGGTTCAACTGCAGGGCTTAATTCTTCAACAGCAGAATATGACAATTCAAACCTTTTTAACAGATTGTCAAGGTGCATACCATTGGTTATAGTGCTGGAGCCTTTGCTTTCAAGATACTGGTTTGCTGCTTTAGAAGGCTTTATTACTCTTTTTTTTATCCTTGTAATCTCTTTGCTTATTTTGTTTTCTAAATTCTGTACTGATTTTAATGTATCATTATCTATAAGCCCAAGTGTGTTCCCGATTTCTGTAAGTCTTAAATCAGCATTATCTTCTCTTAAGACCAGCCTGTATTCAGCTCTTGAGGTAAACATCCGGTATGGCTCGCTTGTGCCTCTTGTTACAAGGTCATCAATCATTACTCCCATGTAGCCTTGAGATCTGTCAAGAATAAACGGAGGGCGGGATTGAACTTTGCATGCAGCATTAATGCCTGCCCAAAGTCCTTGAGCTGCTGCTTCCTCATATCCTGAAGTTCCATTTACCTGGCCTGCAAGAAAAAGTCCTTTTATACGTTTTGTTTCCAGAGTCAGGACAAGTTCCAAAGGATTTATATAGTCATACTCTATGGCATAGCCCGGCCTCATGATTTCAGCCTGCTCAAGTCCTTTTACAGATCGTACAAACTCTGTCTGGATTTCCAGAGGAAGGCTGTTGCCAAGACCACTTGCATATAGTTCCTTTGTATCAAGTCCTTCATATTCAAGTATAACTCTATGGCTTTCTCTTTCAGGAAATTTTACAATTTTATCCTCAAACGAGGGGCAGTATCTTGCAGATTTTCCTTTAATATGTCCCCCATAAAGAGCGGAATGTTTGAGGTTTTTTCTTATTAAATCATGGGTGTGCTGATTTGTTCTGCCCATATAGCTTGGGACAAGAGGCAGCATATGCTTTTTGGTTGAAAACGAAAAGGGTGCAGGGTCAGGGTTTGATTCCTGGGCATCAAATTTTGAAAGATCCACACTGTCAAGATGAAGTCGCGGCGGCGTACCTGTCTTCATGCGGCCAATTGTAAACCCTGCTTTGGCAAGAGAGTCAGCAAGCCCGATGGATGAAAATTCACCGGCTCTTCCTGCCATGATTTCAGTTGAACCAATGTGAATAACACCTTTAAGAAAAGTGCCTGTACATAGAACAACAGTTCTGGCAGAATAACCAAACCCGGTATTATCATACAGACCCTTGATTTCATTATTTTCAATAATAAAATTTTCCACCATTGCCTGTTTAATATCAAGGTTATCTGCTTTCTCAAGAATCAACTTCATATTTTTATGATATTTTGATTTATCATTCTGTGTTCGTGTGGAATGTACTGCAGGGCCTTTTTTTGTGTTTAATGTACGGTATTGGATAGCTGAAGAATCAGTAACTTTTGCCATATATCCGCCCAGGGCGTCAATTTCTTTTACCAGCTGCCCTTTTGCCATTCCTCCAATTGAAGGACTGCACGGCATGCTTGCAATTTTATCAAGGTCAATTGTCATTAAAAGAGTGTCACATCCCATGCCTGCAGCAGCTAATGCTGCTTCGCAGCCGGCATGGCCTGCGCCAATAACTATAACATCATATTTTTTTGTATTTAAATTCATAACCTTTTATTATATATGAATGTATGGGTATAGGTCAAGAACAAGAATTGACGCAATGGTGCCTGTCAGTCAAAGCTAAAAAGTTATACGATTGTTGTTTAGTTTTTAAAAAAGAGCATATTTTTAGAATAATATTAGCTACTCATATGGATCAAACTCCACCACTATTGAATCTCCATCAGAATCACTGGCTGGTTTGGGAGTGGGAGGAAGGAGATCATTAATATCTTTTCCAAGAATTTCCTGTGCAATCATTACGAATTTGTTTATATATTCAGGTTTATCTTTAATTTTTTTTACATTATTTATGCTTATTTTAACTTTTTGTGCAAATTTTAGCCGTGCTGGGACCCCACCTTCTGATTCGACAATTTTAAAAATTTTAAATAAAACAGCTCCCATGAAAACCTCCTATATTATCCGATGAATGCTTCTTCAAATGCAGAGATTGCTTTTGGCAAAGCAATATTTAAAACCAGCCCAAGCGAGACTTGCGTCTTGTCCATGAGCATCCCCCATTGATATTCACCCATTGGAATGACCATGACTAATTTATTTGATACAAGATTCAACAGGTAATATTTGCCAAGGGTTGGAAAACCGCTTTCGCCTAGTGCATTGTTCATGCCTTCTGTGATTTGTCCAAATACAGCGCATGCTTGAGGGTTACTGTTCCAGCCGGCAATACTTTGTTGTTCAGCAGAATCGAAAATATCAGTTGCCAGAAGCCCGGAACCAAGATTTGTTTTTAACTCTTCAATTGCCGCTTTCAATTTTTGTATGTTCATTATTTCTCCTTACAATAAACAATTAATATAGCACATAATATTACCCTATAATATTATTGCAACAATTCGCAATAAAAAAATAAAGATTTTTATACACTGAAAAATGGATTTCTTTTTAAGGAAAGAAACAATATACAAAAACAATAATAGTGAAACCCTTATTTTTTTGTTATATTCTTTAACAGCGCAACAAGGTTTTTATTTTTTTATGATTGAGGATCAAAATGGGCAATAATAGAAAATATAATGATTATAATACTTATTTAAAAGAGCTTTATGGTCAAAGAGTACAAAAAATAACAATTGATGCAGGGCTTACATGTCCCAACAGAGATGGGAAATTATCAAAAAGAGGTTGTATATATTGTAATAACAGAGGTTCAGGCTCTGGTGCTTTTTTAAAAGGTCAGTCTATTGAAGAACAGATAGATCAAGGCAGAAGAGCAATGATTAGAAAATATAAAGCAAAATTATTTCTTGCCTATTTTCAATCCTACACAAATACTTATACATCATGTGAACATTTGAAATTTATGTTTGATGCAGCACTTTCCTATGATGATATGGTGGGGATGGCAATTGGTACCCGCTCGGACTGCATTGATGAAGAGAAAATTGATCTTATTGAATCCTATGCGGAAAATTACCTTGTATGGCTTGAATATGGTCTGCAATCTGCCCATGATAAAACCCTTGACTTAATTAACCGGGGGCATGATTTTGAATCATTTAAAAATGCTGTAGAGTTAACGCGGAATAAAAACATTAATATCTGCGCCCATATAATTCTTGGGCTTCCCGGTGAAAACAGAGAGATGATGCTTGAAACAGCGCGTAAAATTTCCGTGCTTGGCATAAATGGTGTAAAAATTCATCTTTTATACATTGTCAAAGGGACATATCTTGAAAAAATGTGGGAAAAGGGTGAGTACACATGCATGGAACAGCAGGAATATGTTGAAACAATATGTGAGTTTATTGAACTTCTGCCTGACAGTGTTATAATCCAGCGCATCACAGGTGATCCAAATAAGAATGAACTTGCTGCCCCCCAATGGTCAATACGGAGAAATG
>JAGLLQ010000158.1 GCA_023140455.1 Desulfobacteraceae bacterium
TTAGATAAATAAAGGCGAATTAATCGAAAAATCTGTTCTCCAAGTGTAAAAACCGGATTAATACTTGATTGAGGGTTTTGAAATACCATGGAAACCCTGTTGCCGCGAATGTTCTGAAGCTCTTTATCCGACATGGACAATAAATCATTTTTGTCAAACAATACCTGACCTTTGGTTTTTCTTGAATGCCTCGGGATCAAATTAAGTATGGATCTTGCTGTTACACTTTTGCCAGACCCTGTTTCGCCTACAAGTGCAAGGATTTCTCTAGGGAACAGATCAAAGCTGACACCTTCAAGTATTTTTGCCTCACCCCGGGGAGTATTGAATGCGACATTCATGGCCTTGACCTGTAGAACAGGATCAACAATAGACCCGGGGTCCGGTTTTTTAGTTAAATCATTATTATTCACTATTAATTTCCCAAATTATTTTGGTTCACAGATATCACCGGTTAGAATCTAAAATTTCTTTAAGTGCATCTCCAAATATATTGAATGCGATAACTACTATAAACATGGCACACCCCGGTACAATTGCGATCCACCATTCTGAAAGAATATTTGGTGCACCTTCCCAGACCATTAATCCCCAGTCTGCCATAGGAGGCTGGGTACCAAGGCCTATAAAGCTTAAAAGACCAATAGCAATAATGGCAGGCCCCAGATCCAGAAGAATCATGACAATAACAGGGGTCATGATATTAGGCAGCAGATGACGAAATATTATATATATTTTCCCATACCCAAGCATCTGGGCTGCTTCAACATAAAGCATTCTTTTGATGGAAAGAACTTCTCCCTGGACAAGTCTTGTATACCACGGCCACCACGGAATGATTAAAGCTATAATAGCTGTTGACCATCCAGCACCAATAATTATTGAAATTGCCATGGCAATCAGGGTGGATGGGAAAGACAGAAACAATTCCACAACTCTTGATATCAATGCCCCTGATATCCCTTCATTATATCCAGCCCAAAGTCCTAAAGGAACACCTATGAGAGCAGCAAAAAAAACAATGCAAACACTTCCGAAAATAGAGATTCGGGCACCGCAGATCACACGGCTGAGCATATCTCTTCCGTAGACATCTGTCCCAAGTAAGTAGTCTGCAGATGGCGGCTGGAGCCTGTATTCAATATTGACTTCCCCAAAACCCTGCTCAGGATATGGTGCAATCCATGACCCGAAAACAGTTACCAGAATGGTAGTAATCAGTATGATCAAAGATAAAAAGGCAGCTTTTCGTTTCAACAGGAGCTGCAATTGGAACCATCTCAGTTTCCGATGTTCTTTGACAACTTTTTCTGCCATTTCTTCATATGAATTTTCCTGTATCGCCATCATTAAACTCTCTATTTAATTCTTGGATCAACGACCCGTCTGAGAATATCCATAAATGTATTTGCAATCACGTACACAGTGCCAATCATGAGAGTTACACCCATTAAAGCTGTGTAATCAAGGCTCATAATTGCTGCAAGAGAATAATATCCAATTCCGGGCCAGTTAAAAATCAGTTCCACATAAAATGTTGCAAGTAAAATTAATGCCACAGATAATCCAATAACTGTAAGTACCGGAGATAATGCATTTCTAAGTCCATAGTAAAAAAACAAAACTCTTTCACTGATACCGGAAGCTCTGGCCGCCAGAATATAATCCTGTTCCATTACATCCAGTAAAGATGAACGGGTAAGTCGTGCGATAATACCCAAAGGTCCTACTAGTAGAGTTATCACAGGAAGTATCATATGCCATGCAACATTGCAAAAGGCAGTGTAATTGCCGGCAATCAATGTATCTATCATGCTGAATCCTGTGATGTTCTGTATGGGGTTGGTAAATTCTAAAAAAGAATCTATTCGCCCTTGAAGAGGAAACCATCCAAGGTAATTAAAAAAAATCAACTGTAATAGCAGGGCAAGGAAAAAAACAGGAATGGATACGGTGGCAGAAGTAAACCATTTTATAATTTCATCTATCAAGCTTCCCTGAAACCAGGCAGCAGCCACTCCAAGGGTAACACCTCCAAGAGTCGCAATCATAAGGGCCCACAAAACAATCTCAAATGACATGGGTATTTTTTCTATCAAATCCTGAAAAACCGATCTATGGGTTCGTAAAGAAACCCCTAAATCTGCATGAATCAATCTTCCCATATACCTTTTATACTGGACAATCAACGGTTTATCCAACCCAAGCTCTATTCTGGCACGTTCAATTTGTTCCGGTTTTGCATTCCCGCCGATGTACAGGGCTGCCGCATCACCCGGCAGAGATCTGGTAAAGAAAAAAACCAGGGTGCTTAAAGCCATAAGTAAAACAATTAAGCCGACAAATCGTTTACAGAGAAACAAGAACATGGCGTCGATAACTTCCTTTTTATCACAGCCTGCTTAAAGCAATATCAAACAGGCTGTGACAGGTTGACTAATAAATTTTATTTATTCAATATACATTTCATACAAAAAAGGTACGTTTGGATAGGCCGGGTTCATAACAAACCCTTTTAACTTTTTATTCATGGGCCAGTTACCAACAATATCAACTACCCAGGCTACAGGAACATCTTTTTGAATCATATTCTGGGCTTTCACATAAAGCTTAAGCGATTTTTTCGGATTGGAGCCGGTGATTTCGTAAGCTTCACGGATCATTTTATCATAGGCTGCATTTTTGTAATATGCCAGGTTCCAGACCGGTTTTTCTCCCTCATCATGTAGTAATGAATAAAGAGTCTCATAGGGGTCACTATATGTAGGCCACCATAGTAAAAGAAAAATATCCTGGGCTGTTTTAGGATCTTTTTTTGCCATTGCCCATTGAGTACTCCATGCCAATGCTTTAATTTCAACATCAACACCTATTTTTTTAAATTCACTCTGAATCAGAGGGGCAAATCGTGCTTCCTGTGCATTCTCGGCAGCATATGTGAGTGTCAGTTTAAATCCGCCGCCTGCATGTCCGGCCTCGGCAAGAAGTTTTTCAGCTTTTTTAAGATCATACTTATACTGGGTTACTTTTTTTGTGCCGCCAAACTGTCCCTGGGGTACAGGGCCTCTCGCCTGACTTGCATTACCATTAAAACCTATGGTAATAATATCATCATAAGGTATTGCATGGGCCAGGGCTTTTCTAACCTTCACATTGTCTAAGGGAGGACGTGTGGTGTTGAAAAATGCCATGTAATTCTGGTAACTTGGTCCATACAATACTTTTGTTTTTTTACCATTCTTTATAGAAGGATAGCTGTCCAGAGGAATTCTGCCGACAAGCATGGCCTGACCTGCCTGGAGCATCTGCAGCTGGGTTAAAGGTGCCTTGGTGTATTTTACCAGAATATTTTCAATATGTTTTCCTTCCCATCCACCCCAGTAACCATCAAACTTTGCCAGCATCCAGGATTCCCCGTTTTTATAATTTTTCAAAGTGTAGGGTCCTGATCCGGCATCATTACCTTTATTAAACCATGCAGAATCTTTCTCACCAACTTTTGGACTCATAATATAAGATGCATAAGCTGAAGCTGCGATCTGTGGCAAAGGCACAGGTTTTTTCAGAATAAGCTTTACTGTATAATCATCAACAATGCTAATCTCTTTTAGATCAGCCCAGATAAAAGCAGCGCCCTTGCCGATTTTTTTGGTTCTTTCAAGGGAAAATTTTACAGCTTCTGCTGTAAAAGCTGTGCCATCATGGAACTTAACATCTTTTCTTAAGGTAAATGTATATTCCAGACCATCTTTGGAAGCTTTATAACCTGTGGCAAGAACAAAACTGAAAAGTTTCTTGCTGCCAGGGGGATTCACTTTAATCAAAGTTTCATAGATATTTGCCATATATCCCAGTTCTGTTGAATATGAAACACTGGGGTCAAGGGTTGTAATACCATATGGTGATGCAAACACCATATTCTTTTCTGCTGCCCATGAGCTTGCAGCAAGCAAAAGTACAATTGATACCAAGATAATGATTTTACTAAAACGATGAATCATTTTTCTGCCTCCATATTGTTAAGGTTTTGATTAATAAAAAATTAAAAAGATAATTTATCCCTCCTAAATATTATTTTTCTATATAAAGTTCTGGACACCTGCTTACTCCCAATTAATAAAACAATGCACATCTCTTATAAAATCAGAGACTTTTTTTGCGTTTCCCTGTTCAATCAGTTCAATCAATTTTAAATGTTCTGTATAATTAAGTTCGCGTATCTTCTCTATCCAGTCGCCTTTTGTTCCAAAATCAAAAAGTCTTTGTCGAATAATATTGATCTGGGATAAAAGCATGTCATTTTTAGACAAATTAAGATAAACATTATGAAATTCACTATTCAGGTCGAAATATTTATTGAATTTCTTATCAGCAACGGTTTTATACATCTCTTTGTTAATCTGTTTCATCTGTTCAATATGTTCGGGTGTAATTTTTTGAAATACTGAGAACAGAACTCTCGAATCCAACGCGCCCAATACTTCGTAAATATTTATCAAGTCCTTTGAAGTGATTTCATTAATCAGTATACCGCGTTGAGGTAAAAAGGTAACAAAACCTTCGACCTGAAGCTGAAGAAGGGCATCTCTCAAAGGTGTCCTGTTTATACCAAGCTCTTTTGAAAGCTGATTAATTGTAACAAACATACCTGGTTTTAGATTCTGGCTTTTGAGTTCTTCACGTAAATGTTCATAAACCTGGCTTCTGAGAAGTTGAAAATTATTTTGGATGTGCATCTTCATGATATTTTCCTTTATAAATCATAGCACTAAAAGTGACTTGGGATTAATATACTAACATACTAATATATTAGTCAAGGAATTTTTTAATATCTCTCCTGAAAATATTTTTTACCTGGATCTCTGCCATAAGCAAATATAAAATCAAAAGAATGGGATGGTATATTAGCACATAGCACAACCCATGCTGTATTTGGTTGTCTTTTCCAATATTAAGATCTTTTCTTATAATAAAAGTTAACATTTTTATTAATATTTTTCTTGACATCTCTAAATCAATAAAGCTATATTGTTCTATAAGACTAATACAATAGTAGATTGCTATAACTATTTTACCAAAATATTGAGGAGGTGATGATCTATGATCGACTTTATGCTTGATCCCAAAAGTGGCATCCCGTTTTACAGGCAAATCATTGACCAGATTCGCTACGGGCTTGCGACAGGCAAACTTAAAATCGGTGAGCAGCTTCCGACCGTAAGGGCTTTGGCCGTCCAATTAAAAGTTAACCTGAATACGGTGAGCAAAGCCTATCGTGACCTTGAAATTCAGAATGTCCTGGAAACACAGCAAGGAACAGGTACGTTTATCGGCGATGTAGAAATTCAGATCCCCAAAGAAGAACGGGAAAAAAAACTGGCCGCCATCTGTTCTGAATTCTTAAGTATTGCATCAAGCTATGGATTTTCCATTCAGGATATTATTGCAGAATTAAAGAAAAAATAAAACAAGGAGAGGAAAAATGAAAGAAATTCAAGATCAGTCAAAAACAATCAATTGGCTCAATACCGTCTCAATCGTTCTGTTTATTATTCTGGAGACATTATGGGGTATTCTTGTCCTGATGGCAGTTATCAACTGGGTTACGGCTGTCGTCCTTGCAGTTATATCATTGGTCGCGGTATCCTGTATTCAGATTGCCGATCAGTGGGAAAAAGCCGTGGTATTGCGGCTTGGAAAATTTATTGGATTAAAAGGGCCTGGGCTTTTTTTCATCATCCCGATTATTGACCGAATTGAAACCTATATTGATCAGCGAATCAGGGTAACGGATTTTTCAGCTGAAAAAACTTTGACAAAGGATACGGTTCCAGTCGATGTGGATGCCGTGGTTTACTGGACCGTCTGGGACGCAGAAAAAGCAGCGCTTGAAGTCAGAAAATATGTAAAAGCAGTTACCTATGTTGCAAAGACGGGCCTACGGGACACCATTGGGAAACATGAACTGTCCGATCTGTTGCAGAACCGGGATAAAATTGCAGGAGAACTTCAGCATATCCTGGATGAACATACCAACCCCTGGGGAATAACCTGCCAGAGTGTCGGCATAAAAGATATTGTCATTCCTGCGTCTTTGTCCAACGCCATGAGCAAGCAGGCTCAGGCGGAAAGGGAACGCCAGGCCAGAATTATCCTGGGCACGGCAGAGACTGAAATATCTGAAAAATTTGCATTAGCAGCGGAAAACTACAGAGATAATCCTGTTGCCCTGCAGCTACGTGGGATGAATATGCTGTTTGAAGGACTCAAAGAAAA
>JAGLLQ010000159.1 GCA_023140455.1 Desulfobacteraceae bacterium
TTCAAAAACCAGTATGGGTAGAAAAAAATTACCAGAACATATTATGATTAAAGACATTGATAGCAATGAGATTGTTATTGGTTTTCTTCATATAGATGGTAAATCATTTTCATCAAGAATAAAAAACTTCAATAGTGTTGTCTGGGAAAATCCCAATACTATGTTTTATATTTTTAGAGATAAAAGGGCTCCTGAAATTCATTCAAAAAAATCCCTAAATGAAATTAAATGGCTCAATTCTTCTGACAATGGTAATCTTAAAACTTTAAATAAAGAAGATCGGATCAGATTTGAAGTTGTCTATAAAATGATAACTGATATTCAGAACAGAGAGCTTGATATAAATATTCAGAGTGTAATTAAAGTTATTAAGCATTTGTATAATGAGTTCTGGTTGCTGAAATTAATTGATACCTGATCATAAAATAAATAAACTTAAAAATGATGATGTTGCCCTTTTAGGGCTACCATTAGATCACAATTCGTCCTATCAGAGAGGTCCTGCATCAGCTCCATCTTATATTCGTGAACGCCTTTACTCTGATTCAAGTAACCTGAGTACAGAAAATGGATTAGATCTAAAAGCCAATAATAAATGGCATAATTTCGGTGATTTAAAATTTAGTAATGTAAAAGATTCTTTTACAATAATTGAAAAGTCAATTACTCAAATTCTTGACCATGATGGCCGTGTGTTATCGTTAGGAGGAGACCATTCAGTCACATATCCATTGATTAAAGCCTATTCGAAAAAATATAATAAGTTGACTCTTTTACACTTTGATGCACATCCTGATCTTTATAATGAGCTTAATGGAAATCCATTTTCCCATGCCTCTCCTTTTGCAAGAATCATGGAAGAGAATCTGGTAGATAATCTTATTCAACTTGGGATTCGTACAATCAATCCTCATCAGCGAGAGCAGATAAATAAATTTAATGTTCAAACAATTGAAATGAAGGATTTTAATCCGGATTGTAGCTTAAATCTAAGCGGCCCATTATATATATCATTTGATATGGATGCACTAGATCCTGCATTTGCACCTGGTGTGTCCCATCATGAGCCAGGAGGCTTTACTACAAGACAGGTTTTGGAAATTATTCAAGGAATAGATATATCAAAAAAATCAGATATTACAATAGTAGGTGCAGATATTGTAGAACTTAACCCTCTCAACGATATCAACTTAATGACAGCCATGACTGCTGCCAAATTTGTAAAAGAAATTCTCTCTAAAATGATTTAATGATTTGTAAAACAACTATTTAATATTATTTTTCTTTATCATATAATCATCTATTGCCTCCTGAATCGTAGATGCAGCAAGGAACGCACAATGCTGTTCATCCTTTGGAACCTCTCCAAGTCGATTTAAAATGGATTCCCCAGTGATTTCAGGTAATTGCTCAAATGATTTACCAATTGTCATTTCAGCAGCAAAAGAACCACATACATTACTGGTTCCACATCCATCAGTTAAATAAGAAGCCTCTTTTATGGAATCATTTTCTATTTTTAAAAAGATTTCCATTGTATCTCCACATGTTCCGGTGATTCGTCCATGGGCATGAAAGTTATCTAATTTGCCACGATATTGTGGATTCTGCCATCTTTCAAAACCTTGTTTTCCTAATACCCCTTTTGCTTCATCATTAATTTTATTCTGAAGTTGATTTACAAAATCATCTAAGCTGTCATTCATTTATTATGCTCTCTTTTATTAAATTGTGTCTTATATTTTACCACAGCAACTTCCAGGGCCTGCACAGCCAGCACTTTGCGGTGATGATCCACAACAGGATGTATCATTTGGTCCTGGCATTGATTTGCTTTGATTCCCTGATATGGAAGCATGTGCTGATACAAGTTTTTGAAGATTTGAGCTGCCACAATAAGCACAATTAACCTCAGAAGAAGTGCTTGAAACAATAAGATCCATATTTTTGTTACATTCAAGACATTTGTATTCAAAAATTGGCATATAATTAATCCTTTTGTAAAATTATTATTCAATTTTATTTATAGTAAAATAGTTCAAAATTTTTCTATGTCAAATAGTTAAGTCAATATTAGATAACAAAAAAGCAAGGACCAGATAAGTATACATAAAGTCAATCCCATTAAACCAAAGGCCATAATTTTATGTAATTTATTTTCTTTTAATTTTTCATTATAACTGAGCAACCAGCCTAAAATAATTCCAGATACAAGCCCGCCACCATGTCCCCAATTATTTATATTGGGTATAAGAATACCAAACAAAACAATAAAAATTACCCAACCAAGCATTTGCTTATAGATTGTTTCACCTAAAATCCCGCCACGGGATTTTCCATAATAAAGTATTGCTCCAATAAGTCCACAAACAGATGCAGAAGCACCTATAGTTACTTCAATACCAGCAAGGTAGGAAAGAAAGAAACCAGCAATACCAGAAATAATAAAAATTACAAACATTCTATATTTACCATAAACTGTTGAAACTGTAGATGCCACCTGATTTAAAGCAAGCATATTAAATAAAATATGAAGTAAGCTGCCGTGGAGGAAATTTGCAGTTATTAAAGACCACCACTCATGATAATTATTTATGGGAATTGTACCTGATGCACCTAAAAGGATAAGGCTTTTTGTAGATGGAGTAAGAGCAGTAAAAGGGTGCAGACTTAATTTAAGATTACTGCCGCTTACAAGTAAACTAATTATAAAAAAACAAATATTGGTGTAAATAATAGCCTTTAAAATACCTGATCCTGAACTATTTTTTTTAATCATTGTTTTTATCTTATTTTTCTTTTATTTATGAGTTATAAGTTATTTTGCTGCGATAATTTTTTTAAAATAAACAATTACTATAACATTAAATGTGGGGAATAGAAAATGTCTTCAGTAATATCCGGTAAAGATAAATTCATTCTAAACAAGTTCATCCAAATTTTAAAAAAAGAAGAATTACCAATTGAAGTTATAGATACAACAGGCAAAAAATATGGTGCGGGGCATAACAAGATTGAATTTAAACTTCAAATTAAAGACAATCGTTTTTTTAAAAGCCTGGTTTCCCCTGATGCCTTTTCTCTAGGCGAAGCTTTTGTTAAAGGATATTTTGATATATACGGAAACTTTATTGACTTATATGATGTTGCCTGTAATAAGCTGCTTAACACTGACAGAAGAATACCTTTTTTAAAATTTTTTAAAGATTTCTTTTCACCCGCAAAAAAAAGAGAAAAAGAAAATATAGAATATCACTATGATATACCAAGTACTTTTTATAAACTTTTTCTTGGTAAAACTTTAGGATATACATGTGGATATTATACTGATGAAAAAACCTCAATGGATCAGGCTCAATATATTAAAATGGATATTATCTGTAAAAAGCTGCGACTTCAAAAGGATGAAAACCTTTTAGATATAGGATGCGGCTGGGGCAATTTTTTAATTTATGCCGCCAAAAATTATGGTGTAAACACAACTGGAATTACATTAAGTGAAGAACAGAAAAAATACGCTGAACAATGGATAAAAAAAGAAGGGCTTGAGAATAGATGTAAGGTAAAAATCTTTAATTACAGAGATCTTGGAGATAAATTATATGATAAGATCTCCTGTATAGGAATGTCAGAACATGTTGGTAAAAAAAATATGCCGGGATTCTTCAGAACAGCATACCGTTCACTTGTCCCTGACGGACTTTTCTTACAACATACAATTACTACTAATGAAAAACGTAAAAGAGGTTATGAAAATACATTTCTAGATAAATATATGTTTCCCGGAGGAGAACTTTCACTCAATCATAAGCTGATTGACCAGGCTTTTGATTCAGGGTTTGAACTGATGTCCTCTGAAAACTTCAGAGTTCATTATATAAAAACTCTAAAAGACTGGATTGATAATATGGAGTTAAAAAAAGATGATATTTTAGAAACTGTCTCTGAATTTGTTTATCGCATCTATTATATATTTTTTATCGGATCACTGATATCTTTTAAAAATCAGGAAATATCTCTTTTTCAGAACCTTTTCTATAAAAAGAAAGAAAATAATAATAAAATAGAGTATTTTTCAACACCATATGCTTCATAACTTATTAATTTTTTATTGAGATAATAAATGAATTTATTTAAAGGTATAGAATATAATTTTAAAGGTTTCTTAATGGGTATTAAAAACCCATCTCTATTATTTTTAGGCATTTTACGTTTTTTTGTAGTAATCATCTTAGCTATTATTTTATCAGGAGCTGTTTTATATTTTCATTCTCAATTATTAAACTTTATTTGGGAAATGCCTGAATCAGGCATTCTTTTGTATCTATGGAAAGTTGTCTCATGGATTGTAACACTAGTACTTGCATCCCTTTCGGCTCTTATTGCTTATTTTATTGCACAATTTTTATTCTGTGTTTTTATTATGGATTATATGTCCAGAAAAGTTGAAAACATAATAACAGGAAAAGAAATATATCCTGACAACACATCCTGGGCTACACTTTTCTTTTACCTGATAAAACAGGAGATCCCCCGGGCCTTAATACCAATGATTTTAACCTTTATTATCATGTTCCTTGGATTTCTTACTCCATTTGGTTCTGTTATTGCGGTTCTTTCTTCAATTGCTGCAACCACTTTTCTTGCCTGGGACAATACTGACCTTGTTCCGGCCAGAAGAATGTATTCTTTTAAAAAGAGATTTAATTATCTTAAAAACAATAAAATGTTTCATATTGGATTTGGACTTTTATTTTTAATACCCTTTTTTAATATTCTTTTCTTATCTTTTGCACCTGTCGGAGCCACACTCTATTATATTGAAAACATAGACTTAAAAAAAAATAAATGAAAGTATCGTGTAAAGAATCATCAAAAAATATTGTCAAAGAAAAAATTAAAACTGTAGATGTTATTTATGATGAAAGAAATTTATTTTGTATTTATTGTAATAATCTTATCACTAATCAGAATTTTCAAATAACAATGAATAATTCTCATAAGCATACATTTCCCAATCCCCATGGAATAGTTTTTGAAATTGCCTGCTTTAAAGAAACAGTTGGATGTTCAGCCCTTAAAGAATCTTCCTATGAATTTTCATGGTTTTCTGGATATAATTGGAGGATCGCTGTTTGTAGCAGTTGTTTAAATCACCTGGGATGGCTTTTTACCTCAAATTCAAACTCCTTTTTTGGGCTTATTATAGAAAAAATATATTATAAGTAGACTTATAAAACTATTGGGTTATAATGAAAACGATCAAGGGACAATAAATTCTAAAAATTCTGACTTTAAATTTTTTATTTTAATTTAAATTGTTGTTAAACTCACTCATGTTAACTATCGGTATTTAATTGATAATTTTAATTGTTTTTAATTCTAATGAAATACCGATTTTTTAATTAAAACTTAATTAGAGGAGGGTGTTATGGGAGAAAGTGTTTACAAGCTAATTGATCTTGTCGGTTCAAGTTCAAATTCATGGGAAGAGGCAGCAAAAAATGCAATTGAAAGAGCAGGACAATCATTGCGGGATATTAGAATTGCAGAAGTACAAAAATTTGATATTAAAATTCAGGAAGGTAAACCATTACAGTTTCGTACTAACATAAGATTATCTTTTAAATACGAAGATTAATGTTTTAATTACAATTTTGTAAACAAAAAGAGAGTTTTAAATATAAAACTCTCTTTTTATTTTCTCAGATCAGGAATGATCTTTATCTTGTCTATCATTGTTATACATGATATTGTTCAGGTTTTAGTTATCTTTTAATTTTCTATAATTAAGGTTTAATTTTTATGAAAGTTCTTGTTACAGGCTCAGCAGGTTTTATTGGGTTCCATTTAAGTTCACGCTTGCTTAAAGAAGGATTCGACGTTGTTGGATTAGATAATCTTAATGATTATTATGATGTTAATGTAAAAAAAAATCGCCTGAAAATTTTACAAGAAAACACCGGGTTTAAATTTCAATTAACAAGCCTTGAAAATCGAAAAGAAATGCAGGAAATTTTTAAATCAAATTCTTTTGACTATGTTGTTAATCTCGCTGCCCAGGCAGGTGTTCGATATAGTATTGAGAACCCTGAATCATATGTTGACTCAAACCTTGTAGGATTTGCTAATATTTTAGAGGGCTGCAGACAAAATCATGTAAAACATCTTGTTTATGCTTCTAGCAGTTCAGTATATGGATTAAATACTGGCATGCCTTTTTCAGTCACACATAATGTTGACCATCCAATTAGTTTATATGCAGCATCAAAAAAAGCTAATGAGCTTATGGCGCATACTTACAGTTATTTATATAAACTTCCTACAACAGGCCTGAGATTTTTTACTGTTTATGGTCCATGGGGCAGACCTGATATGGCTTTATTTTTATTTACAAAGGCAATAATTGAAAATAAACCCATTAAGGTTTTTAATAATGGCGATATGAAAAGAGACTTTACCTATATAGATGATATTGTAGAAGGAGTGTTCAGAATTATTAAAAATATTCCTGAACCTGAAAAAGATTTTTCTTTTGACACCCCAAATCCATCCGCTTCCGGTGCTGCACCTTATCGTCTTTATAATATTGGAAATAATAATCCCGTCTCTTTAATGGATTTTATTAAAGCGATTGAAAATGCGCTTGGCAAAACAGCAAAAAAAGACTTTTTACCTTTGCAGGCAGGAGATGTGCCTGCCACATGGGCAAATGTTGATAAATTGATTAAAGATACAGGCTTTCTGCCAAAAACATCAGTGGATGAAGGCATAGCAAAATTTATTAAATGGTATAAATCATATTACAAAATTTCATTATAAGGGGAATACAGTGTGAATTCAGAAACTAAAATTGCTATAATTGGACTTGGTTATGTTGGGCTTCCATTGGCTGTTCATTTTGGAGAAAAATACAAAACCATTGGTTATGATTTAAAACCTGAAATTATTGAAAACAGTAAAAATATGATAGACCCGACAGGAGAAGTTTCTAAGCTTGAATTTGAAAAAGCCCGATACTTTCTTCCTACAAACGACCCAACCTATATTAAAGATGCAGATTTTATTATTGTTGCAGTTCCGACTCCAATAGATAAAGCAAGAACTCCTGATTTAAAATATATAATATCTTCTTCAGAAGTTGCTGGGAAATATATGAAAAAAGGAGCTGTTATTGTTTTTGAGTCCACAGTATATCCTGGAGTCACTGAAGATATCTGTGTCCCCATATTAGAAAAAACCTCTGGATATAAATGGAAAAAAGATTTTAATGTGGGATATTCACCAGAAAGAATAAATCCTGGTGACAAAGAGCATACTTTATCAAAAATTGTCAAAGTTGTCTCAGCTGATAATAATGAAAGCCTTGAAAAAGTTGCTGCACTTTACGAAGCTATTATAGAAGCAGGCATTCATAAGACTAATACAATTAAAGAAGCTGAAGCTGCTAAAGTTATTGAAAATACACAAAGAGATCTTAATATTGCGCTGATGAATGAATTGGCATTAATTTTTGATAAATTCGGCATAGATACAAAAAATGTACTTGATGCTGCCAATACAAAATGGAATTTCCTGCCTTTTACACCAGGGCTTGTCGGCGGCCACTGTATTGGTGTTGACCCATACTATCTTACCTATAAAGCTGAATCTGAAGGATACAACCCTGAAATTATCCTTGCAGGAAGAAGAATTAATGACAATATGGCAAAATTTATTGTTGAAAAAACTATCAAGATGATGATCAATCAGGGATTAAATATTAAGAATTCAAAGGTAGGTGTATTGGGCCTTACTTTTAAAGAAGATTGTCCGGACCTCAGGAATACCAAAGTAATTGATATTGTCTCCGAGCTTAAATCATACAGCGTTGATGTAATGGTACATGATCCAATTGCTGATTCAAAAGAAGCTTTAGACTTCTATAATATTGAGTTTGTTAAATGGGAAGATTTAAAAGATTTATCTGCTTTAATCGTTGCAGTCTCACATAAAGAATACAAAGAAAAAAAATTAAATGAATTTACTGCAACGCTTATGAAGGGCGGATCAATTATTGATATAAAGTCAATGTTTGATATATCTGAAATAGAAAAAAGAGAGATTAACTTTTTCAGACTTTAATTTAATTTTAATTCAAAAAATTATTCCTGAATTTATTTAAGCGCATTTGACACAATCTCATAAACATTTTTTGAGAGTTCTGGTTGTGAAATTATATTTTCAAGTTGCTTTATCATGAGATCATTTCTATTTATGTCATATTTTTTTCTATTATTAAATGCTGCTGCAATTCTTGATGCAATCTGAGGATTGATTCTATCAAGAATTTTTACCTGATTGCTTACTAATTCATATCCTTTACCATCTTTTT
>JAGLLQ010000016.1 GCA_023140455.1 Desulfobacteraceae bacterium
ATTTTATCTTTTCTTCAACTGCTTTGAAATAATCGCCATCATTAAAAGTCCTTATATCAAATTTTTCAGAAGCCCATGCTGAAAAAAGTCTTAGCCAGTTAACTGTTTTACCGCCATATCCTGCAACAAGGACATCATGGGCTCTACCAAAAATGAGGCTCCACTCTGTCCACATGGGATTATAGCTACCATTGTTATCCTCTGTTTCAACTATTTTGCCATAAATGGGAATTGTGTATTTATCATTCCTTCCTACTAACCAGGGCGATGATCTGTTAGGCCAGTAATCAGGTTCTTCGCGCTGGTATCCGTTAGCTATTTTTTGTTTAAAAAGCCCGTAGTCATAATTTATGCCATATCCGAACCCAGGCATATGCAGGCTAGCAAGAGAGTCAAGAAAACAGGCGGCAAGTCTTCCTAACCCGCCATTACCCAAAGCCGGGTCATGTTCCTCTTCAACAAGTTCATCAAGTTTCCATCCAATAGTATTTAAAAAATCATGGCATTGATTATATATTCCAAGGTTAAAAAGGTTGTTTGAAAGGAGTCGCCCTGGTAAAAATTCCATGGAAAGGTAAAATAATCTTTTACTCTCTTTTTTTTGATGTCTTTCTTCTGTATCAAGCTCTATATCAATCAGGAACCTTCTTACGGCATACGAGGTCGCATTAAACATATCTTTTTTTGTGGCATGTTCTATCCTTTTACCAAGAACATACTTAATATATCGATTGATTGAAATTTCAAAGCCTGAAAAATCAAAATACGCCATATAAATTCCTTTAATTATTAAATTTTTCCAAAGATTGATTTTTATTTATTATTGTAATAGATTTAAAAAAAAGTCAACATTGCTGCAATATTAAAAATCGGGTACACAGAGCTTATTACTTATTGATTGGCTCTCTTAAGGAGGCGTTTTGAAATTTTCTATTCGCTGGGTAGTGATTATTGGATGCGTTATTCTTGTATGGGGTACACACCTTATTATTACTCCATCTGTTTATTTCTCCACTAAAAAAGTAATGTTAGAGCACACCAGAGATATAATGGAAAATATTTCAGACCTGACTCTGCAAAAAACACAGAATTTTTTCTCTATTGCCAGGGGATCGGCACATCTTACAAAAAAACTGATTTCTTCAAAAGTTGTAAATACAGATCATGACAGTATTGAAAAACTTGAGCAGTATTTCCTTGATCAGCTTGAAATATACCCTCAATTTGCAGGCATTTACCTTGCCTTGCCAAATGGTAATTTTTATTATGTTAGCCGCAATGGATCTAAATCGCCTGATGGTTACAGGACAAAAATTATACAGCATAACAATAATAGTCGAAAAACCAGTCTAACCTGGCGTGATAAAGACACGAAAGTGGTTCTAAGGGAGATTGATAGCAATGATACATACGACCCGCGCAAACGTCCATGGTACATTAAAGCTGCTAAAGAAAGCCAAATTATCTGGACAGATCCTTACATATTTTTCACTTCAAAGAAACCCGGTATAACAACTGCGGGCCCGGTATATAATGAAAAAAATGAAATTAAAGGGATTGTCGGGGTAGATATCCAGTTAGATGTTCTCTCTAAATTCATCAGTAAATTGCGGGTAGGGAAAACAGGGCTTGCATTTATGATGAACCAGAATAAAGATGTGATTGCCTTCCCTGATCCGAAGCAGCTAAAACATGCCAGCGAAAAAAAACCAAATCAAATTCGCCTGCCCAAAATAACAGAACTTGAGAATCCAATATGTGGAGAGGCCTACGATTCCATAGAATGGGGAAAAAACAACCACAGTACTTTGAAAAAATCAATATTTGGTGCATTCCAGTTTCAAAATAAAAAATACTATACCATGTTTACCCCGGTTCCTGAATCAAAGGTATCCTGGATGATTGGTCTGTACATACCTGAGGAAGATTATTTCGGAGAAATCAATAATAATCAAAAAAGAAATAGAATATTTTCACTGATTATATCAATTATTGCAACTATTGCCGGTCTGATAATGACAACAAGCATTACACGACCTATTTCCGAATTGGATTATGAAGCCCAAAACATTAAAAACAATGACTATCAATCATTGCCTGAAATAAAATCCAGGTTTATTGAAATTCAACGTACTGCAAATACATTCCATGATATGAAAAAAGCTGTTATTGACTATAAAAAAGAATTAATCAAAAAGGAAAAAATCCACCAGACAATAACAGACACAGCAAATGATGCTATTATAATGATTGATATCGGAGGAAAAATATCCTATTGGAACATGGCTGCGGAGATAATTTTCGGATATTCCAAAAAAGAAGCAACCGGCCAGTCAGTTTATACTATGATTATTCCTCAAAAATACCGTGAATCTGCCAATTCAAGATTGTCCAACTTTTTAATTACCGGTAACAGAGACCTGCTTAAAGCCAATATTGAGATAATCACTCGGCATAAAAACGGTAATGCAATTCCTGTTGAACTCTCTGTTGCCCGAATTAAGATAGAAAATTTGTGGTATGCTATAGCAATCATTCGTGATATCACCATCAGAAAAGCAGTAGAAGCAGAAAAAATTAACATGATAAAACAGCTTAAGCAATCACAAAAAATGGAATCTATTGGTACACTTGCAGGGGGCATAGCCCATGACTTTAA
>JAGLLQ010000160.1 GCA_023140455.1 Desulfobacteraceae bacterium
AAATATTAAAGTCCTGCTTTTATCCTAAATCTATTGCTTTTATAGGTGCTTCTGCCACCCTTGGCAAATGGGGTCATTTTCTGACCATAAACACTTTGAGCGGCGGCTATAGAGGAGATGTTTTCCTTGTAAACCCAAAGGGAGGGAAAATACTCGAAAAACAAGTGTATAAATCAGTTTTGGATATTAAAGAAAAAGTTGACCTTGCTGTTGTTACCATTCCTGCACATTTAGTTATTGATTTAATAGATGAACTAAAAGAAAAAAGCATTAAAGGAATGCTTCTAATCACCTCGGGGTTTAAAGAAACAGGTGAGGAAGGCGAGCTCCTTGAAAAAAAGGTTGTTGAAAAGGCTCAAAAAGCAGGTATTCTAATTTTAGGACCCAACACAATGGGAATTACCAATCCCCATATCAATCTGTTCTGCACAGGATCAAAAGTTGAACCTCTTGCAGGCTCTACTGCCCTTGTCTGCCAATCAGGAAATCTTGGAACCCAGCTTCTTGCCTTTGCTGAACAGCAGGAGATCGGTATAAGGGCTTTCAGCGGATCAGGCAATGAAGCAATGGTCACTATTGAAGATTATATGGAGACCTTTGAAGTTGATGAATTAACAAAAACTGTTGTTCTTTATATTGAGAGTATAAAACAGGGCAGGAGGTTCTTTGAAAGTGCATCAAGGGTTTCAAAGAAAAAACCTATTATTGTATTAAATGGAGGGCGCACTGAAGAAGGAAACAAAGCTGCCTCCAGCCACACAGGTGCAATGGCGTCTGATTCAAAGCTCTTTTCAGCAGCATTAAAACAGGCAGGTGTAATTGAAGTAAACCAGCCAATGGATCTGCTTGACCTATCAGCAGTTTTTTCATCACTCCCTTTACCAAAAGGCAACAGAGTGGCAATTATGACTTTAGGAGGTGGATGGGGAGTTGTAGCAACTGATTTATGTATAGAAAATGGACTTCTTGTTCCTGAACTTTCTAATTCAATAAAAACTAAACTTGATAATATACTTCCTCCTTTCTGGAGCCATGCAAACCCTGTTGATATTGTTGGCGAGAGAGAGCCTGAAACCCCTGTTATCACCTCAGAAGAACTTATTAAATGGGATGGCTGTGATGCTTTAATTCATCTTGGAATCCATGGACAGGGTATTCTTGGACATAAAATGCTGAAAGGGCTTTCCTCTATTGATCCCTCATACCCAAAAAAAGATATTGCCGCAATACATGATCTGATCACTGAAATGGAAAATAATTATATCGACCATATCATCAATCTCAGTGAAAAATATGAAAAACCAGTAATTGGAGTAAGTCTTCTGGTTGACGAAAAAACAAAAACTCTGTACAGAAAAGAAGGGAAAAAATATAAAGGCGTGTTTTTCCCAACCCCTGAAAGGGCAGTAAAAGCGCTTTCAGGAATGTGTAAATATAAAGAATGGCTTGACAGGGCAGAATAGCTGCAACAGAAAATATTCGAAGGAGGTTTGTCTTGAAAGAAAAATTAAACATTTCCCATTATTTTCTATTTATGCTTATCTTTGCAAGCCTTTTTCTCTGCTATAAAATGATCAACATATATCTTAACCCAATTATCTTTGGCATTATTCTGGCGATTTTAGCAGCTCCTTTATATAAAAGAATGAAGACAAAGGTAAAAGGCCGACCAAACCTTGCTGCATTCATTTTATGCATTCTTCTTGTTGTTGTGATTATGATTCCATTAATGCTTTTGATTTCAGTTGTAATAAGACAGGGTATAATTTCCTTTACTGCAATTAATGACTGGGTCATGGCGGGCAATCTTGAACGATTTGCTCAATTATATAAAGATTACCTGCCAAGTGTCGGATTCTTAAATGATATTGATATTAAAGCAACCATCACAACTCTTTCAACAAACAGCGGTAAATTATTAATCCAAAAAAGCGGAACAATAGTCAGTAATGTATCAGCTGTTTTTATTAATTTTGGACTTATGATCTTTGTATTCTTTTTTGTGGTACAAAATGAAAAAAAAATATTTGATTATATTTTTCACATTATTCCTCTTTCATTAGAGCATGAAACTATTCTCATTGAAAAAGTAAAGGCAGTATCAAAATCAGCAATGCTTGGAACTTTAGTTACAGCAGCCGGGCAGGGAATAGCTGGTGGTATTGCTTTTGCCATATGCGGCCTTCCCGGATTTTTCTGGGGTGCTGTTATGAGTTTTGCCTCACTGATTCCTGTTGTCGGCACTGCTCTTGTCTGGGTACCTGCTGTAATTTATCTTTTTATTGCCGGAAGTATTAAATCAGGTGTGTTCATGATTATATGGTCTGTTGTTGTAGTCGGAATGATTGACAATTTTGTCCGTCCGCTTTTTATGAGCGGCTCTGCAAATATGAGTACTGTTGTTATATTCTTTTCAATTCTTGGCGGATTAAACTTTTTCGGACTTGCAGGACTCCTTTACGGTCCTTTGATCTTTGGTATAACAATGGTTCTTTTTTATATATATGAACTTGAGTTTACTGAATTCCTGGACAATCAGGACAAAAAAAATCAGGCTGAAAAGGCATAAATTTGAAATTCAGATCAGTTTCTTTTTTAATTATTCTTATAATTATATCCTTTTTTTCTGTTCAAGCGGTTCATTCATCTGCTTTGACCCAGAAGCATTCAATCTCAGGACGGACAATGGGAACCTTTTACAATGTTGTTGTTTATACCCACAAAAAAGTTGTGACCCATGATTTAAAACAAAAAATTGATGTGCAATTAAAGATGATAAATCAGCAGATGTCTCTTTATTCAAAATCGAGTGAGATTTCAAAATTTAACAAAACAAATAAAGATGAGAGCATTCATATTTCAAAAGATTTCAATAAGGTTATAACAGAGGCTCAAAAACTTCATAGAATAACAAATGGTGCATGGGATGGAACTGTAAGACCGCTTTATGAACTTTGGAATTTTGATAAAACAAAAAAAATTGTCTCAATTATCCCTGATCAAAAAAGTATTAATACCTGTTTAGCCAAAACAGGTTTTCAAAATATCATTATCAAAGAAAAAACTCTTACAAAAAAAATTTCATCTCTAAATCTTGACCTTGGCTCCATTGCAAAGGGACATGGTGTTGATGCTGTAGCTGCTTTATTAAAAGGATCAGAGTTTAAAAACTTTTTCGTGGAAATCGGAGGTGAAGTTTATGTGGCAGGACAGAAAGGAATAGGTAAAAAATGGAAAGTCGGAATCAGTATGCCAACTGATGAATACAATACCAGGCCGTATAAAGTTTTAAAATTATCTGACACAGCTCTTGCAACAAGCGGAACTTATAGAAATTTTTTTAAAATTAACAATAAGACCTATTCCCATATTATTGATCCAAAAACAGGATGGCCCATTGATAACAATATTGTAAGCGTTTCTGTACTTGCAGACAATTGCATGCTTGCAGATGGTCTTGCCACAGGGTTAATGGTAATGGGTAAAGAAAAAGGTCTTAAGCTTATAGACACTCTTGATAATGTTGAGTGTATGATGGTTATTAAAAGTGAAAAAAATGAAAACTTAGAATCCTTTTTCTCAAAAAATTTTGAAAGATATATTATAGATTAAGGATAAATAAACTTCCCCGCCGCAAACGCGGCGGGGAATACAACCCCAATAAATCAAAGCGTGTTATTCAACAGGGTAACCAGCCTTTTCCCATGCCTTCCAGCCACCATCCATGTTCTTTACATTTTTATAACCCATCTTGCAAAGTGCGCAGGTGGATAGACAGCCCCGACCTCCTTTTTTGCAATACATGATAATTT
>JAGLLQ010000161.1 GCA_023140455.1 Desulfobacteraceae bacterium
TGGCCGAGGTTGTTGATGATAAAGTGCAACCCTGTTTTATTCTTCGTATTTCCAAGAAAAACAATATGATAAGAATTGAAATTGAAGATAATGGCCCGGGCATTGACAGTGAAATACAAAAGAAAATTTTTGAGCCTTTTTTTACAACCAAACCTGTTGGAATCGGGACAGGTCTTGGCTTGTCTGTTTCATACTTCATAATTTGTGAAAATCATCAAGGTAAAATGGGAGTTAATTCTTCTTCAGGAAAAGGGGCAGCCTTTTATATTGAGCTGCCTATAGCATAGCTTATCTTATCATCATTGTTAAGATGATAACGTATCCATTACTATTTTAAAATCTTCAGGTAATGGGGCATTGAAACTTATTCTTTCTCCTGAATATGGATGTCTGAAACTAAGAAATGCTGAATGAAGCATTTGGCGAGGGATGGAGGTTTTTTTCTTTCTAAATCTTCTAAACTGATAAACTTGTTCTCCAATAAGGGGATAACCTATTTCGTAAAAATGAACTCTTATCTGATGCGTTCTGCCGGTCTTTAGCAGAGCTTCTACTAAAGTTGCATCTTTATATCTTTCCTTTACATTCCATATTGTTTCCGCATGTCTTAGATTTTCCCCCTTTGTAGCCATGATAACTCTCTTTTGAGGGTGTCTGCCTATGGGAAGTGTGATTCTACCCATATCGTCCTTAATAACGCCTTTTACAAGGGCAAAATACTTCTTTTTAACACGACGCTGTTTAAATTCCTTTTTTAGAAATTCTAAAGAACGTCTTGTCTTTGCCGCCACAATAATTCCGCTGGTGTTCTTATCAAGCCTGTGAACAATACCTGCCCGTGATTTATCGTCTCCAACATTCAATATTTCAGGGTAATGATATAACAATGCATTTACAAGCGTACCTGAATAATTTCCTGCACCAGGATGCACTATAAGTCCTGGCTGCTTATTAATAACAACTATATAATTATCTTCAAAAAGAATATTTAAATCAATTTTCTCAGGCAAAAGATCTTTTTCTACATTATTTTCCACAGATCCTGTAATAATTTCGCCAAGCTTAACTTTATAACCAGGTTTCACTTTTCGATCAGAAACAAGGATTTCCCCATTTTTCACTAACGATGCAGCAAGGCTTCTCGAAATCATATCAAATGATTTCGAAACCAGATTATCCACTCGAAAATTCTTATATTCTTCAGTAATTTTAAGTTCTATATCCATAAAATAAAAAAAAACCGGCAAACAAATTATTGCTTGCCGGTTTTATTAAGTATCTATATTAACAATATATTTTAAAAAAGGTTTTCAATCTCTTTCATCATCAAACCTTCATCAACATCTTTTGCTGTTGACAATTCCTGTACAAGTAAATTCTTTGCAGTGTCAAAAAGTTTTCTCTCACCAAAAGAAAGATCTTTTTCGATTTTCAGCTGGTAGAGGTCTCTGAAAACAGTGGCGACATCGTAAATAGAACCTGTTTTAATTTTGTCCATATATTCACGGTATCGACGATTCCAGGTTTGTTTCCCCTTGCTCTCTGCTTTTTCCTGCATCACATTATAAACATCCTGGATTTCTTTTTCCGGGATGACTTCCCGTAACCCTACTGCTTTAGCGTTAGCAGTTGGAATCATAATAACCATGCCATTTTCTATGATTTTCATCATATAAAAATTCAAGTCTTCTCCATTGATATTCTTACTTTCAATGGATTCTATACAACCCACTCCATGGGCAGGGTAAACAGCCAAATCTCCCTGGCAAAATTTATCGTCTTTTGTTGCTTCATCTTTTAACACTTTATTTTTTGCCATTGCCGCCTCGCACTATAATTATTGGTTACACTTAGCCAAGTGTTGTGAATAAAACCACATTTTGAAACAATTGTCAAACAAAAAAAAATTTCATGCAAAGGTTTCAACTTAAAGTTTTATAATATTTTCATCAAACAACATCAGCTTTTCAACGCTGTCTTCCCCTAAAACAAAGGTATTTTCGACACCGACAGCTCCATCAGGAAATACAAATTTCGGTTCTATAGCAAAAGACATACCTTTTTCAAGTTTCATGGAAAGACCGTCTGCAAACACCGGGAATTCGTCAAGCTCAAGTCCAGCGCCATGACCAATAAATTTCACACGATCTTTCCCTATTCCAATAAAATTTTCCAGCATTGAAAATTCATCTGCCATCTCAATTGACTTTAAATACAGAGCCTGCCATTCACCACCAGGTTCAATCATTGATAACAGTTTATCTTGAATCTTAGGTGCATTTTCATGGGCCGCATAGAATTTTTCAGACAAATCGCCCATAACAAAAATCCTCTCTGCATCTGCTGTATAAGCGGTAACAACACAGGTACAATCAATATATACAGGTGTATTTCTGTCAATTTTCTCCATCCTGCGCCATTGGGGAATTATTCGCCGGAGTTACTCCTTCGCCGCCAGCTGGTCCATATCACCTCATCATAATCTATTCTGTTGCAAACTAAACAATACTTATTATAACATCTGTACAAATATTTTCCATGCTTAACCTTAAAAAAAATAAAATTCTCACAATTACTATTGCTTGACTTAATATAGCATATATGTGAAATCTCATTTAAGTTAATCTGTTGGATAAGTAAGAGGAGCTTCCAATGAGAATTAAAGAGATTCTTGGCCATGATAAAATTGCTCCGGAGCGCAAGACTGACCCAGGGATAGGTTAGCAGTAAGTATATTAATACATCAGAGAATGATTAAAAAAACATCGTGACCCATAGAAAAAGATTTGAACTATAATCCATTTTTTTTGTGGATAAAGGGATTCCAACCTGACCATATTCATCATCTTTCCCACCGATTGCAAAATTAGCCCCAATTGCTATTTCAAAATTTTGCGCAGCATTCCAGGTTATTCCAGGCTGAATCAGATATGATGGATCACTGAGATTTGCTATCGCTGTAAAATTAAAATTTAAAAGCGGGCTTAATTCTATTGATATACTTGAGCTTAAATAATTTTTCCCAAATCCGTAAATTTCTCCCCTGCTGATTCTTGTGGAAAGATCATAATCAGTATAAACTTCGGAATAATTACCATCAGCACCAAGTCCGGAATAATAGTATTCGATCAATCCATAAAAATTCTTTTTAAACCAAGCCCATGAATAATCAATATTTATAACCAAGCTTAAAAAGTCATCTTCCATATCACCGCCGGCAAAAGTATATATAAGGTCACCTCTCCAGACTGCATTGCCTATGGTACTAACACATCCTATCCCTGCAAGAGCATCTTCATAATGCCTTGCTATCATAAAATCAAATTCCATATCATTTAAGAGAAGATGATATTTAGCTCCAATAGATGATTTTGAAAATTTAATATTCTTATCTTCTAAATCACGCCTTGGTACATAAAGAAATTGAAGGTCATCACCTTTTTCAAAAAAAGTTTCAACATACACCATATCATCACCTTTTTTGTAATCCCGCTCAGTATCATATGGTGAAAAAGGGTTAAAAACATCCATGGGGTTAAACACAAGGCCGTTGCCCCATGTCACTGCCTGTCTTCCAATGGTGATTCTCCCCAGGCTGCCTTCTAGGCTCAGGTTAAATCTGTCCAGCCGATAATATAAAAAATAATTATCTTCATCCCTTATCTTAGATGATAAATCCAGTGCTTTTGTAGTGTCATCATCAAACTTCCTTTGAAACAATTGAGCGATCAAAGTTCCGGGATAATTTTCCGAAAAATACTCAGCACTTTCCATGGAATCACCAATGGATGATGTAAATAAATAATGGCAATCAAAACTTAAATTATCATTAAAAAACACCCTGCTCTTTATTCTTAAATTTGAACCTGCATCAAACCATGTATCATCTTTATATTCTGAATGGATTGAATCATTGCGGAAGTCCGTACCAAAAAAACTCAGCTTTAACTGTCCACCTACGGTTGCCTCAATATTATTATCTGCACTTATAGCAAGAGTTGGCAGGGCAAGGATAAAAACCACACCGAGAATAGTTAAGAAAAATGATGCTCTCATAATAACCTTTTTTACATTTCCTTTATGATATCGTCATCAATCTGCCCGTCTTTTACTTTTACAATTCGTTTTGCATATTCCATAACCATATTGTCATGGGTAGAAAAGATAAAAGTAACTTTCTTTTCCTGATTCATTTCTCTCATCATATCAAGGAGAGCTTCACCGGTTTTTGAATCTAAATTTGCTGTGGGTTCATCTGCAAGTACGATTGCAGGATTGGATACAATAGCTCTTGCTACTGCAACTCTTTGTTGCTGCCCTCCAGAAAGTTCAGAAGGTCTTCTGGTATATTTCCCATCAAGCCCTACTTCATCAAGAATTGCCCGTGCTTTTAATTTTCTTTCTTTTGCAGATACTCCCTGGAGCAGCATAATATACTCAACATTTTCCTCAGCTGAAAGTACTGGAATAAGATTATATGCCTGAAAAACAAATCCAATCTTGTGCAGTCTCAGTTCTGCAAGTTCAGACTGTTTCATATTAGAGTAATTATTATTGTCAACAACAACACTGCCTGAATCAGGACTGTCTATCCCACCAATGATATTAAGCATGGTGGTCTTACCAGAGCCTGAAGGCCCTGCCAAAGCCATAAATTCACTTTGTTGAATAGAAACAGATATCCCTCTTAAAGCATGAACCTTCATTTTCCCCTGGGAATAACTTTTTTTAATATTTTCTGCCTTAACTATATAATTGCCTGCATAATTGCCAGTATTCATCGGAATTTCTCCTAATTGTTTTATTCTCTCATTGCTTCAACAGGTGTTATCTGTGCAGCCTTTATTGCCGGATAAAGTGATACAATAAAGCCTAAAAAAAGTATTATAATATTTACACTCATTACATCATGCAGCGTTAAAACAGGGTAAATAATCCGTGACATACCAAAAAACTCAGCGCCTTTGGCAAACATCGCAAGATTGAGACCATTATCTTTCATAAAGAAAACCGATACCATTCCCAACAGATTACCTGCCAATATTCCAACCATTAATGTAAACAAAGATTCTGTAAGGACTGAGCGAATAACCCACCATGGCTTCATGCCAAGTGCTCTTAAAAGCCCGAATTCTCTCACTCTTTCAAAAATTGCCATAAGGCTGGTGTTTACAATACCGAATCCCATGGCAATAAAAACCACAACATACCAGATATACATAAAACTGTTAAATATACCTGTATAGGCTTCAAGCATTGGGAGTAAGTCTTTCCATGTCTCAACACTGTATAACTCCGAGTCAAGTTTTTCTTTGAGCATCCCTGCAATCACATCCAGTTCTTCTCCATTTGGAAGTGCGATTGATATCTCTGATATGCCGGATTTCATGCTTACTAATTTTCTTGCGCCATGCATGCTTATAAACAGATAACCTTTTTCAGTTGATTCCATTTCTGCTTTGTAAATACCACGAATCCTGAAAGCTTTTGATGCAACTTCACCATTCTTATCCCTTGTCATTATGATAAGCTTTTTCCCGATTTCAGTATCAAACTCATCAAGTAAAGCTTTTCCTACAAGCACGCCTCTTTTATCATCCTCTTCAAGATACTCTCCTTGAATAATACTTTTTCCTATAAACGAGATTTGTTTTTCTTTTTCCGGATTAATACCAACAAGAGTCACTCCTGCAGAATGACGGGCATTACTGATAAATGCACTCACTTTTATTCTCTCAGTCCACATTGCGTCTTGTGAAAGGTGATCTTCAAGCAGGGACCTGATCATGTCAAACTGTTCCATACTTTTATCAATGGATGGGTCTTCTCTATAATTTTTATGGTGTATCTGAATATCGCCGATCAATACTGATTTGCCATTTTCCAGCATACTGTTAACCATACCACGGGAAAAAGCACTTAAAAAAACCATACTCCATACACCAATAAACACAGCAGTTATAATGACCAGAGTCCTTCGCGAATTTCTCCAGATATTTCTCCAGGCAAGTTCAAAAAACATTTTTCTTTCTCCTTTTACACACTGTTTATTGCTTCAACAGGCTTTAATTTTTTTACTTTAAATGCAGGATATAATGCTGCACACAATGTTATAAAAAGCACTGCAAGAGGTCCTGCAAGAGCGGAAATAATTGATAATTTTGGATAGACAATACCAGACATACCATATTCTTTAAGAATATCCGACGCACCTTCCAAATTAATTCCATGGCTCTGAAGCCATAAGGTAAGCAAGCACCCTATCCCTCCACCTATAACAACTCCTGCCAATGTTAAAAACGAAGATTCCATTAAAACAAGCTTTAAAAGCCTTGAAGGTTTAACACCCAGAGCAAGCATAACACCGAACTCTTTTGTTCTTTCAAGAATTGCCATGAGAAAAGTATTTAAAATACTGAATGCCACGACCACAATCAGAATGAAATAAAAAATTATTGCTGACACAAGGTCAAGTTTTATCCCCTGGACAAGCCCGGGAACTAATTTTTTCCAGTCTAACACAACTATTTCTCTCTTATCCTGATATTCTGCCAGATCATTTTCAAGTTGACTTACAATACTGTTTACATCGTAAAGAGAATCTGCTGTACAGACAATTTCATGAACAGAATCCTGCATATAAAATATATCATTAAAATAACTCAAAGGGATTTGTATACTGCTTCTGTCAAACTCATCTATTCCTGAAGAAAAAATCCCTTTTATGGTTACAACTCCTGCAGCAATTGAGCCATCTTTCCCTTGACCCAGTATTGTTAATTCATCATTCACTGAAACCTTTAGATGCTTTGCTAAAAGCTTCCCTACAAGAGCCTTATCTCTGTCTTCCGGGTCAAAGTACTCGCCTTTTTTCACCAGTGTTTCAATAGTTGAAACAGAGGCCTCACCCACAGGGTCAATACCGGTTAATAGCACACCTCTGGTTCTGCTTTTTGAAGAAACAAGTGAAAAACCATTAGAGCGAAATGTATAGGATTGAATTTTTTCAATCTTATCAAGATTTGCTGCAATATCATTTGGTGAAGAAATTGTGTAACGAATATTTTGTTTTTCGTTATACCCTTTTGCCTGTATCTGGAAATGGCCTGTATGAATTTTTACAGAAGAATTAACCATTGTTTCGTAACTACCCAGTTGAAACGAAAGCATAAACACAAGTATTAATGCGGCAAATGCTATTGCAGACATTGTAAGTATGGTTCTTATTGGACTTCTCCATATATTCCTTAATGCCATTTTCATATCTGTTGACATATGATCACCTTATCTTTTTTTTTAATCCTGCTTTAGAAAAAATTCTTACTGGCAGGGAATCTTTAAATTCAAGTTCAAAATACTCAATTGTTGTATATTCATCAGGCTCATCTGTTTTTGAAATTCTCCATACACATGGGAAAAGCCTTCCACCCATCATTTTTATATCTGTAGTAACAAGCTCTTTTACAAGGAGTTTATCTTCGTCATAAAAACCTTGCCTTATCATTATACCATCCTCTCTTACTTCAAACCTGAGCATTCCCCAGACAACAGGAGCTTGGGGGTGAGGTATAGATTCGATAGAAAAGATTTTCAATCCGTTGCTCTCTTTGACATTAACTATTGTATGGGAATAATCTCTTACAATAGTGTCAGATTTCGCAAGATCATTATTGGAAAAATCAGATCCCATCCACGCCTGGGACATCATGGAAGGAGGAAGCTTAATTACCCGGTTAACTTTAGGGTTGAACGTCCACATTTCCTTTCCCTTTTGTAAGGTACCATTTCCCTTGTCTTTTGCAGGCGATATGATTTTAAAAAGCGAATCATGTGCTCCCATTGTCCATGCTTTAATCTTCATAGTTCGTTCCCAATCTGCTCGATGGATTGTCATATCAACAACAGAAACCGATGCAATACCCCTATAGTAATCAAATGCTTTTTTAACCAATATTGATCCTATCTCACTCACATTGTTCTCTTCTGTTGTTTCTGTACAATACGATGCAGGTACGTATATGAAAATCGAAATAAAAATAATTATTATAATATATTGATACCTACTCATATATCCTCCTTACTTGTTTTTAAAAAACCTTTAATTATCAAATCAGTAAAACTATTCATTGTTTTTTCCATATCAAACTCATCACCAGCTTCATCACTAGTCCCATTGTAAAACCAGGCCTGAAGCCCTATTGCATCCCATGCCCCTACTATCCCCGGGACAACAGTGTGAACATCAATTTGAGAATGAAACTCCTCATTTGCAATCCCTTCTGTAATTATGGCAATAAGGACATCTCCAATTTTTTTATACAAATCTTTAAAAATACTCTTCATCCTGTCGCTATATTTTGATGAAGCAGTTGCTGCCCAGAATTCAAGAACCAGAGGATAAAACTCTTCTGATTCTTTTAAAGAATTAAGAACAGATTGAGAAAATGCTTTAATTTTTTCTGTAGCACTTTTCAAACCAAGGTCTGCAAGGCTGATCTTTGCGGCTTCTTCACTATATTTAACAAACCATTCAAAAGTTGCAAAAAACAATTGGTCTTTCCCTTTAAAATATTCATAGGTTGTACCTTTACCAATCCCTGCTTCTTTTGCAATATCTGCCATGGATGTTTTCGCAAATCCCTTTTTTGTAAAAAGAATCATTGCAGCAAAAATTATTTTCTCTTTTTTATCTTCTTGATTAACCATTATACTTTTACTCTTTTGACCAATAGGTCTTATTATTATTTAATATTTACAACTAATTATAGCCAAAACTATTTTCTGACCGACCGTTCAGTCAATAATATACTAAGTAAAAATTATTTGTCAAGTAAAAATTGTTTTCGTATCAGCGCGACAGATTAATATTATTTCTTGACTCTCATTTATCATATCTGTTATTCTATTAACCAAATTACGAAACATTTATAAAAAATCCAATGCTCTGCTTAGTATGACTCAGTATCTTTATATTGATCAGAAAATGGCAACACCTGACTAAGTTGTAGTTTACGAAGATTTTTTATCTGAATTAACAAAAATTAAACAGGAGATTTAATCATGAAAAAAATGTTTATAAGCATTCTTGCTATTTCTATTATTTTCTTAAGCAATTTTTGCTTTGGGGAAACCAGCTACAAGATTGGTGTCCTTGCAAAGAACGGCCCTGTAAAAGCGCTAAAAATGTGGAAAAGCACAGGAGAGTATTTGTCTGGCAAAGTTGCCGGAAATTTTGAAATCGTACCTCTTGATTTTGATGCGGTATTTCCAGCAATTGAAAAAGGTGCAGTAGACTTCTTTTTGGTTAATTCGTCAATGTTCATAACTGCAAAAGTGAAATATGGTGCCAAGGCAGTTGCTACCATGATTAACTCAAGACAGGGTAAACCCCTAAAATCCTTTGGTGGTGTCATTTTTACAAGCGAAGAAAATGACGAGATTAATTCTGTAAACGATTTGTCCGGGAAAACTTTTATGGCAGTCAAAAAGTCTTCCTTTGGCGGATGGCAAATGGCTTATATGGAACTGCTGAATCTTGGCATAGATCCTTTAAAAGATTTTTCAAAATTTGAATTTGGCGGCAAACATGACAATGTAGTCCTTGCTATCCAGAATGGTGTAGTAGACGCAGGCACAGTAAGAACAGACACACTCGAAAGAATGGCTGCAGCAGGAACGATTGAACTATCAGAATTTAAAATTCTCAGCCAAAAAAAAC
>JAGLLQ010000162.1 GCA_023140455.1 Desulfobacteraceae bacterium
TTTTTTTAATGACAAGAATTCCTGAATTTACCAATATGATAGTAAATCATAATGCAGGGGTGACATCGCTTTTTCTTCTTCTATTATATTCTTTCCCACAGTTTCTGGAATTTATTTTACCAATGTCTGTGATGATTTCTGTTCTTTTAACTTTTATGCGTATGGCAGGAGACAATGAGATTATTGCGCTAAAAGGTGGTGGTATCTCTTTATACAGACTTTTACCACCTGTACTCATGTTTTGTACCTTAGTCACTTGTATTGCACTGTGGGTTTCTATTGTCGGAGTTCCAAGAAGTAAAGCTGCAATCGAAAATAAAAGTATGGAGATAGCCCAGTCTAGCCTTGGTATTATTTTGCATGAAAGAGTGTTTAATACTGATATTGAAGGTATCATGCTTTATGTAAGCAGTGTAGATACTAAAACAAAAAAACTTAATGATGTTTTCATTGAGGACAGTAGAACAAAAGGGATGGTAAATATTTCTACTGCTCCCAATGGAATACTTGTGTTAAATGAAAAATTGAACATATATACTTTACGCCTTTATAATGGAAAAATTAATCAGGTTGACCTTGTGAAGAATTCTGTAAATACAATACATTTTACAAGTTATGATATAAATATGGATTATTCACGTACTTTTGCACCAGGTTCGAAACGGAAGAATAGATCGGATGAGATGGGTATAAAAGAGTTATATGTGTTTATTAAAGAAGGCAAACATGAGAGCCCTGAAGATCTGAATAAGGCTCTTATGGATTTTCACGGGAAGTTTTCTTTACCGTTTGCATGTATTTGTCTCGGCCTTCTGGCATTTCCCCTTGGCATACAATCTGTTTCCCTGAAACGCTCTTCTGGTTTTGGATTGGGGCTCTTTTTCTTCATTATTTATTATATCCTGCTGGCTATTGGATGGTCTGCAGGTGAATCAGGTGTTTATCCTCCGGTTATCGGCATGTGGATGCCGGACATAATTATGGGAGGAGCAGGTATTTATCTCTTATATAGGAATGCAAAAGAGCGCCCTGTTAAGATGCCCTTATTTATTTCAAAGTTTATTTTTAAAATTGTTTCAGCTATCAAATTGTTAATTTTTAAAAAAAAGGCAGAATAGAATGTCTGTTCTTCACAGATATTATTTAAAAGAATTTGTAAAATTTTTTCTGATTATTCAGACAATTATCATGTTCATAATAATCTCTGTGGATTACCTTGCAAAACTGGATCATTTTCTTGGAAGTAATGCAACAATTTTTCAAACTTTTGAATATGTTCTTTTAAGAGCTCCGATAATGTTGGTGGGTATCATACCGTCTGTAATTATTCTTGCTGTTATTGCTGTATTTGGATTAATGAACAGAAATAATGAGCTTGTTGCAATAAAATCCGGTGGAATCAGTGTGTATTACCTTGTTCGGCCTGTTATTGCTTCCGGTATTGTTTTGATTTTGTTTGTTTTCTTTCTTGGAGAAACTATTGTACCCATAACCAAGGCTCGATCTAATGTGATAGAGCAAGAAGTTATTGAGGGGAAAAAAGAAGTTCATAGAGCAAGAAAAGATGTATGGTTAAAACAAGATAATGTTATTATTCACATCAATTATTTTAATCCCCAGGATAAAACTATTGCAGGAATTATATTAACAGAGCTTGATGATAATTTTAATATGACTAAAAGAATTGATGCTAAAAAAGGGGTTTACAAAAATGGGCAATGGGTTTTTTTAAAAGTTCTGGAACAGAGATACAGTAAATTAGAAGACGATTATATTGTAGAAGTATATGAAAAGAAAGAATATTCTCTGGATATTATGCCTGAAGACCTTGCAAAGATTGTAAAAAAATCTAATGAAATGAGTTTTTTTGAGCTTGCAGATTATATTAATAAAGTTGAAAGCGAAGGGTATGATGCAACAACTTACAGAGTCGACCTCTTTGGTAAGACAGCCTTTCCATTTGTCTGCCTGCTTATGGCAATGATTGGTGCAGCAGTTGGAATGAGATCTCTTGTAAAAGAAAATATGCCCATGGGCATTGCAATTGGAATAGGAATTTCTTTTCTTTACTATATCATGCACGGATTTTGTATGTCTCTTGGGTATGGAAAAGTTTTGCCGGCCTTTATGAGCGCCTGGATATCAAATGTTTTTTTCTTCTGTTTTGCAGTTTTATTTTTAATAACTATTGATGATTAGCAGAGTAAGTAATGAGGCAGCAACTAACAAAAAAAATAGAAAAAATTATGAAAAGCGACTCTGTTGCTGATAGCTTTTTTTCCTTTGAGAATTGTCTTTTTATTTGTTCTAAAATATATTTGGCTTGCGTAAAAATCAGGAACTCATCCTATAAATTCAATTTTATTAAATCAAAAAAGTTGCCCTGCTTTATTATCAGTATTGGAAATATAACAGCTGGTGGAACTGGCAAAACCCCCATGACAATGTATGTGGCAAGGATAATAAAGAAATTTGGATATAAGCCTGTTATAGTTACCAGAGGTTATCAGGGAACATATAAAGATGCTCAAGCCATAGTAAGTGATGGCACTGATTTTTTTTTAAGTGTACACGAAGCAGGCGATGAAGCCTGCATGATGGCTGAAAATTTGAAGATTCCTGTTATTGTGGGCAAAGACAGATATCATGCCGGGAGGCTGGCCATCAAAGAGTTTGACCCGGATGTGATTATACTTGATGATGGATTCCAGCATATTGCTTTAGAAAGAGATCTTAATTTACTGCTTTGTGATTTTAATAAACCTTTTGGGAATTTTGAGCTCATACCGCGAGGCCGATTAAGAGAGCCTGCAAACTCAGTTTTGCGCAGTGATGTAGTGATATTTACAAGATCAGATAAAAGAGATAAATTTAATCAGATACAATCTGATTTATTCAAAGCAAAACCAATATTTAACACGTCTCATTCTGCTTCTATTATGAAAGTAGTTCATTTTAATGATAAAACAAAAGAAGATTTGCAGTCTTCTTTGAACACTAAAAATTCAGATATCGCAGGATTTTTGTTTTCAGGTATTGCTGATAACTCAGATTTCAGATCAACTTGTAAAAATATGGGCATAAAAATTAAAGGTTTTTCTGAATTTTTAGATCATCATTGGTATACAAAAAAAGATTTATTGAAAATATATGAAAAGCATAAACAAAGCAAAGCAGATTTTATTATTACAACAGAAAAAGATTATATTAAAATAAAAGAAATAATCTCTGATCAGTTCCCGCTGATTGTTATAGGAATCACTGTCAAATTCAACTCTGACCATAAAGAAAAGTTTGAAAATTTTATAAAAATCAATCTTAAAACAAATCAGTCAAAATAAAGAATTCCCAACCTTTACATTACAGATTAATCAATATTCTTCTTTGTTACAACTTATGTCTAAAATAATACTCTTTATTGTTTTTTAATCAATTTACTGTACGGTCGCGGTTTCCATCTGTTGTAAAACCATGGGAACTGTTCTGGATATTCTTTAATTACTTCTTCAACCACGGTCATAAATTGCTGGGCAGTTCTCTCTATATCCTTGATATCATCTCCGGTTTTTTTCACCTCAATCTCAGGGCGGAAAATTACTTTATAGTGGTTTTTTTGTCTGACAAGGAAAAAGGGGACAACAGGTACTCCAGTTTGTAACGCCAGCTTTGCTATATTTTTATTGACAATTATTCTTGAATTAAAGAAATTGACAACTACTCCTTTTTTTGCAGGTACTCTTTTGTCTATTACTAATGCGACTATTTCATTGTTTTTAAAAGCATTCATTATCCCTTCAAGGGCATTGTTTATGGGAAATAGATTTCCGGTTTTGAATCTAAGTCGTTTTTCTTTCATAAACCGGTCAAAAATAGCCGGCTTAATAGGTTGATAAACCGAGTGCCAGTTTATTTTCTCTTTCTCAAGAAAAGGTATTAACAATTCCCAAATACCAAAATGACTTGTAATAAAAAAAGTGCCTTTATTGCTTTGTTTAACTTTTTTTAATATGTCTTTGCCTTGGACCTCAAACCATTTATCAGCATTTTCGAGATTCAGATTAGTACTCCAGAGAACTTCAAACATACTTTGACAAAAATGTGTAAAGCTTTTTAAAATAAGCCTGTTAGCTTCTTTTTTAGAAATGTTTTTATTAAATTTTGTTGTTATATTTTTAAAAGCTTTCTTTTTCCGTTTCTTATCCAGCAGATACCACGCATATCCGATAAGACCGAACAATTTCAGACCAAATTTTCGAGGCAGGTGTGCAATAAGCCAGATAAAAACCTTAAGTAGAAAATAAGTTATTTCATTAATCATTTTTTCTCCAGAGTTTTACATATAATTTCATAGAATTGATTAAAAACATATACCTGATCATATAGGAATGCTTTTTCATAAGCAGCCAAGCCCATCTGTTTTCTTAAATCACTGTCTTCAATCAATTTCGACAATTGCTTTTCCCACTCATCCAAAGAAGTTGCCCAGAATCCGTTTTTTCCGTTTTCAATAACATCAGCATTCATTCCTACAGGTGAGCAAACCCCCGGAATACCAACTGCCAGATACTGGATCAGTTTAAAACTGCATTTCCCCCTTGACCAGGGAGTATCATCAAGGGGCATTAATCCGATATCAAAACTGAGAAGGTCTTCAACTTCATCATCATAATCCCAGTCTTTTTTTTTTGTTTTCAAGTTCTCACAATCAAAAAAAGCATTCCCGACAATTTTCAATTGCAGGTTTGTATATTTTTTACCAAGGTTATTGAATACCGGAATTAATTTTTTAAGATATTTTAATGTAGATCTGCTCCCTATCCATCCAAGTGTAACTTGAGACGATTTATCAGAAGATTTAAGGGTATAATCCTTTTGTCTATATTTCGACAGATCAACAGGAGTAGGCAGAACATGAACTTTTTCTGCGGCTGTATATTTTGCTGTTAATTCTTTTAAGTATGAATTCCCAGCAATAATAACATCTGAGGATCGTACTACGAACATAAATTTTAATTTTCGCGCAAGAGAATGAAAGGGTTCTGAAGATTTAAACATTATAGCATCATCAAAATCAAAAATTACTTTGCACGGCCTGAGTGCAAGAAAGATACTTTCCCAGGGCTGCAATAATTTTCTTCGCACTACTATAACATCTGATAAGCTTGCTTTATAAAGGTTTTTAAGCCGGGTGAAAATATTTTTTTTAAGCTGTACAGCTGAAATATCAACACTTTTATCAGAAAATAAATGCAAATACTGTTCATAACGATAAAATTTACCATCCCGATTGTGCAACAGGTAACATATTTTCATATTTTGTTATTTCTCTTTTTTATCATTTCTAAAACCAGCTTTAAGCATATACCGAAGAGATCTTAATCGAAAGGGATAAAGTTTGAAAGACCGGAAAAAACATTCTTTTGCCTTTGAGATCTGTTCTGATGTTAAATAATTTCTCCCAAGAGCAATTAAAGAATTGGAGATGGCTTTTTTGTATACACGATCAGGAATCAGTTGTTTATCATAATGTTTCTCAAGAATGTCCAATGCATGAATATGCAGTGTGATTTTATCAGTACTTAAGTTATCATCCCCTCTGTTAACAACAGCAACCAGGTCAGGTAAAAATGCACATTTATACTCATGTGTAATCTTAAGCCAGAGATCAAAATCTTCCGCGCTCTTATAATTTAAGTCAAAAGCCCCAACCTGATCTAAAATTTCCTTTTTTACAATCACAGTTGGTGTTGATACAAAACTGTGTGAATATAATGTTGTAAACAGATTGCCTGTAATTTCTTCTGTTAATGGTGTATTTACTTTTTTTATATTATCTGATCTGTATGTTTTGCCGCATAACAAAGCAATCTCAGGGTTTTTTTTAAGGAATGCAACCTGTGTTTCAAGTTTTGTATCAACCCATTCATCATCAGAATCTAAAAAAGCAATATATTTACCTTTTGCTTTTGAAATCCCCTTATTGCGGGCAGAAGACGCCCCTCGGTTTTTTTGGAAAACATAATGGATTTTATTATTGTAATGCTCTTTTAAATAGTCAACAGTACCGTCAGTTGAACCGTCGTCAACAATAATTATTTCATAATTTTTATATATTTGATTATAGACAGACTCAATTGCCCTTGATATTATGTCTTTTCGATTATATGTCGGGATAACAACAGATACAACTGGAAGATCAATATTGTTATTCATATTTTTTAATGACCCTGTCTTTTTTGGAAATATTCATATTTAAGGCTTTATAGGAAAAGTTCTTTGGAAAGTCAAGAAATGATTAGAACATAAGACTTGAGAATTGTTGGTATAACTTTACAATATTCGTGTTTTAATGTACTCTCCATTCCAATGATTTTACATAAGTGTTTAATAAAATTAAGGAGGCTATCAGCATTTTTTTGTTTATAGCCTCTTGTATTATATAAGAATAAGAAATGGGAAATTCAGATGAAAATATTGGCAATCCATGATGGGCATAATGCTTCAGCAGCATTCTTAGACAACGGTGAAGTTATTGCTGCCATTCAGGAAGAACGCATGACAAGAGATAAAAATCAGGGAGGCTTCCCTGAGAGTTCTATTCAGGAGGTCCTCAAGATAGCCAATTGTGAATTAGATCAAGTTGATCATATTGTGTTCTGCGGTTTTGGTGTTATTAATCATAAAACCCGTGATGATGTAATGGGTAGTTATGAGAAGAAATTTAATTTCCAACATCATAATCTACTGAAAAGCACAGAGGAGAAAGTCAGGCAATACAGGAATTCTCTGTTTCCCGGGTTAAAAATAAATAAGAGGAAAAAGCATCTTAAGAGGAAAATGGAACAGAGGATGCAGCAATAGCCCAATATAAATTCAGTAAAAAAGTCAAAATTGAACCTGTAGATGATATTAAAAAGCGTTGTGCAGGAGATTGAGTAATAACGATTTGATTATGTTTTTTAATTGTCTAACACAATTTATCAGAATAGATCTTTTTGGAGTTGTAATAACAGCATATGCATTTTGTTTTCCTAAGCTCGACAATGAAGTTTACCGGAGGCACTAAATTATTATTTGATTATGCCTCGTATCTGCGTCAAGCAGGTCATAAGGTTGACGTTTTAGTTAAGAGTAAGGTTGGCACATTAAAAGATAGTATATATGTAACTGTAGTAAAGAATTTTAATTCAGAAACCATACCTGAATGTGATTTGGTTATAGCAACAACCCCTCGAGATCTGCAACAAGCCTTAGATAGCAAGAAAAATAAAGTGGTGAATTTTTGTCAGGGTCTTCAGGTTATTGGTCTTGAAGAACGTATCAAGGGTTATGGTATACCTTTTAGGTTTCAGAAGAAAGGTGTTTTAAATAAGTTGAGACTGATGAGGAAAAAAATCTCATGGCAAAGAAAAATTAATAGAATAGACAAGTTGTATAGATTACCCATGCCTGTTATTACAGTTGCTAAGCCCTTGCAAAGGATTTTCGAACGGCGTTATGGCCAGAAAGTTGATCTTTGTGTTAACGGAGTCCATGAGAAATATTTTTTTCCTTTAAGTGAGAGAAGAGAAATTAAGATTAATCCTGATAGTCCTCTCAGGATTTTAAGTGTTGGACCTCTTGATGTTTCTGTTAAAGGAATTGCAATAACACTTGATGCTATAAAGAAATTAAAAGACAATGGTATCCCGATTCATTTTACAAGGGTAGCACCTGAGTTTATTGATATTGAAAAAGACAACCCTTGTGTTGATAAGTTTTTTGAAAATGTTAGCCCGGAAAAAATGGGCGAAATTATGCGTTCGTCTGACATATATATATCAAACTCTTTTGCTGCAGAGGGGTTTGGTCTGCCAGCAATTGAAGCTCTGTCCTGTGGTTTATTGTGTGTTCTCAGCTCTATTCCCAGCTATAAAAGTTTTTCAATTCGAGATGATTTTTGTTTTTTTCTTGATGAAAATAATGATGACGGAACTGTTAAAGCTATTCATCAAATAATACAACTGCAAAAAAGCCAGATAGAGAATGTCAGGAACAATGCTTTAGAGGTGGCATCGGACTTTTCTTTAGCGAAAGCCTGTAAACGTTTTGAGCAAATATTGATAAAGCTAAGTAAGATTTAATGGATTGGAGACATTATGGGAATGATCCATGTGAAATCCATCTATTGAACCTATTAATTATTTGACCGCTAATTGCTGTTTGGGTTTTCATATGCTATACAATCTCATGATTAATAAATGTTGAGAGTAGTTGTTTGCCTTAGTTGTTCTTTCTTTTGAAAAAGAATTGATTTGTTACAAGTAGAAAATGCAAAAAGAAGCTATGAGACCTTATTCGAAAAGTAATTTTTTTAGACATCTAAAGGATAGGTTTTATAATATTTTGCATAGTAAGCGAAAAAGGAAAGATATAAAAAATTATTTTCGATATATAAGAAATATTAAAAGAGCTTCCACTTTGAGGGAAAATTATAGAAAAATTTTTTTAAAAATTAAGAATCGGTTAGATAACCCTGATGAAAAGCTTAAAATTATTTTTACAGTCAGTCAAAGAACAAAATGGAACTGCCAAAAGCTTTTTGAACTTTTAGATAAGAGTGAAAGAATAGATTGTAAAATTGCACTCTTAAAGCCACCATACGATGATTTCGATGTGTCATTAAATAATATAGAATACCAGAAAGATTATAATTTTTTTAAAAAAATTAATAATAATTTGATTAGTTTATATGATATTAAAACTAATCAACAGAGATCTTTAAAAACATTAAATGCTGATATAATTTTTCACCAACAACCGATTAAAAAATTAGTCGAAAATCAACCTCTTGATTCTTTAAACGCCTATATCCATTATTCTTTTAGCCTATTGGAAAAAAGTGATTTTTATTATCGCTCAACTTTTTTCTTTAATCTATGGAAGTATTATTGTGAATCTGAGACCCAGGCAAAAGCGTTCTTTAATATTAATAAATCGCACAGTAGCAGGGTGAAGGTCGTTGGATATCCAAAATTAGATACATATTTTGGATCTGATCTTACTGATTATAAAAAATTATGGAAATCAGGTGATATTAAACTCAAAAGGATAATTTATGCACCCTCACATTCTTTAAAAACACCACCTTTATTGCATGGTACATTCCATCTAAATTATCAATATTTTCTCAAACTTGCAAAAACAAATACGCAAATTCAATGGATTCTAAGCCCACATCCAAGATTAAAAATTGAAGTTAAGGCAATAGGATTAATGACAAACAATGAATATAGAAATTACCTTAATGAATGGGACATGTTGCCCAATGCAAAAGTTTTTGAAAATGGAAACTACTTCGAAATTTTTAAAACTTCTGATGCGTTAATTACTGATTGCGAAAGTTTTTTAGGAGAGTATTTGCCAACAAAAAAGCCAATTATTCAACTTACCGAAAATTGTGTGCCAAGATATAATGAGTTTGGTAATAAATTGATTGGAAATTTTTATCAAGCAAATAATAACAAAGAAGTCGAACATTTAATACAAGATGTTATCATTTTAAATAATGATAAGCTTAAAGAAGCACGAATTAACATGATTAAATATCTAATACCATACAATCAATATGCTTCCGAAAAAATCAAGAATGATTTATATAAATTATTTGAATTAGAGTGTGGAAATGACATAGTAGATATTAAGGAATGAAAAAGAATTTGAATAATGAAATGGAATGCTTCTAAGATATATCAGCAGGAATGATTGATTTGAAATTAATAACAAACAAATTCACTAAAAGGCAAAAACATTTATTTAATATTATTATTAAATATTGGAGATGGTTTGCAATCGGGATGGTATGTTCAGTAGTTGGTGCTGTATCATCTTCTGCATCTGCCTATCTAGTAAAACCATTACTTGATGACATCTTTATAAATAAAGACAAAACAATGATGCTTATTATTCCAGGTCTTGTAATTCTGATTTCGTTAATAAAAGGAGTTACATCATACGGGCGAGAATATTTCATGAAAAATGTAGGATTGAGCGTCACTCGGGATTTGCGGGGTTTACTTTATGCAAAGATCATTGAGCTCCCTCTTCAATTTTTTCATAAAGAAAAAGTGGGCGTTCTTATGTCAAGAATCACCTACGACATAGCAATTTTAAAAACGATTGTTTCTTCTTCCATTACCAATGTCATTTCAGATGAATTAACTTTAATAGGACTTATTGGAGTTGTAGTATATATGGATTGGTCCCTTGCAATTTGGACTTTATTAATAATGCCTCTTGCCAGTTATCCTATCATAAAACTTGGTCGAAGGATTAGAAAATTTAGTATTAGTGTCCAGGAAACTATTGCAGGCTTAAATTCATTTTTACTTGAGACTTTTTCAGGGGTTAAGATTGTGAAAATTTTCACAAAAGAATCCTTTGAAAAGAAAAGATTCTCTGAAACCAATGAGAGATATCTAAAACTTGGTATGAAGAGAGTAAAAGCACAGGCCCTGAGTACTCCAACAATGGAAGCTCTTGGAGGGGTTGCTATAGCATGTGTTGTATGGATTGGAGGTTCTCGAGTGATTGAAGGTATATCCACGCCGGGAACTTTTTTTTCTTTTCTTGCAGCTGTGGTAATGATGTATAGCCCGGTAAGAAAATTAAGTAAGCTTTATGGTAATATACAACCCGGGTTTGCAGCAATGGATAGAATATATGCTATATTGGAAAAAGAACCAGACATAATGGAATCCAGACACTCGTCTACATTGGAAGGCTCAGAATTAGATGTTGAGTTTAAAAATGTTCACTTTGAATATAATAAAGAAAGTGGTCCTGTATTAAAAAATATTAATCTCCATGTTGCTAAAGGAGAGATACTTGCCTTAGTGGGAATGAGTGGGGGGGGGAAAACTACCCTTATTAATCTTATCCCAAGATTCTTTAATATTACAAAGGGCGAACTTTTAATTGGTAATAAAAATATACAAAAATTTTCACTGAAATCTTTAAGAGAGAAAATTTCCATTGTAACTCAGGAACCAATTTTATTTAATGAAACTATAAGAGATAATATAAGATATGGTAAAACTGATGCAACTGATGAAGAGATTGAGAGTGCTGCGAAATCGGCATTTGCATATGATTTTGTTCAAGGCTTTCCAAAAGGTTTTGAGACTCGCATTGGCGAGCTTGGAAATCGTCTTTCCGGAGGTGAAAAGCAGAGAATATGTATCGCAAGAGCACTGATAAAAGATGCCCCCATACTTATTCTTGATGAGGCAACTTCTGCCCTTGATGCAGAAGCAGAAAGAGTTGTTCAAAAAGCCTTGGGGAACTTAATGAAAAATAGAACAACTTTTGTGATTGCCCATCGGCTTTCAACAATAGAGTATACCGACAGAGTAATCCTTATAAAAAACGGAGAAATTAAAGAGCAGGGAAGGCATGAAGAGTTAATGGCTCAGAAAGGTGAATATCATAAATTGTATACTATGCAAAATTCTTCAAGCAGTGAATAAATTAAAAAAATATTGGAGTAATTTTGTTTGATCAAAAAGTAACAATCCTTGTTCCGAATTATAAGACACTTATGCTGACAAAACTTTGTCTGCGTCTTATTAGAAAGCATACAAATCCTGCAATGATTCATGTGATTGTAATTGACAACGACTCTGCTGATGAATCTACAGAATATTTAAGATCTCTTACCTGGATTGAACTTATTGAGAGAAAGAGGGTTAAAGGAGAAATCCCGGCTTTATCACATTCAAGAGCTCTTGATCTTGCATTGGAACAAGTAAAGACACCATATGTCCTGTCAATCCATACAGATACATTTATTAAAGATTCACATTGGCTCAGGGCTTTAATTGATGAGATAGAAAAGGATTCAAATATAGCCGGAGTCGGTTCCTGGAAACTTGAAGATGCACCATCGTTTTATAAACGCTTTTGGAAAATTTTTGAATTCAGGATAAGAAAACTTGTTTATTTATTGAATAAAAATGAAAAAAAACTTAAACATGTACAATCCCAGCATAAGAGTGGATATTACGATTTGTTTCAGAACAATAGTTTGTATCTCAATTATAGTGATAAAGACTACTATTATCTGAGGAGTCATTGTGCACTTTATCGTATGGATTTGATCAGGAAATATAATCTTACTTTCAGCGGTGGAAAAAAAACTGCGGGTTCTCAGATGCATAATATTCTTTTGCAAAATAATCATAAAATGATTTTTCTTTCACCTAATTTTCTAAATAGACACCTTGTACATTTAAATCATGCTACCATGGTACTTCATC
>JAGLLQ010000163.1 GCA_023140455.1 Desulfobacteraceae bacterium
TTTTAAAAAAAGCATTGATATTTAATAGAGGAACGCCAATACAGCCTGAAGAGATTACCATGCTTGAGCTGGACCAAAACATTAGTGCCAATGAAAAAGATGGAACAGCTTTAAGTGAAATTCAGAAATGGATACGTACCTGTCTTAGATCAGAAACAAAGGAAAATATTTTTGATTCTTGTATTGATCATGTTGCTTCCCTTTTAGTAAAGGAAGCTCTGAATTCTACCCAGGGTAATAGATCCCAAGCTGCAAAGCTTCTTGGAATGTCCAGGCCTACATTCCATTCAAAAATTGAAAAGTATGACATTAAAATAGGCACTGCAGCTAAGAAGTGAAATGAATACTCAGGAAACATATTTTAATACCCAGCATTAGTTGCGAGAGACATGCATCCTATCTTGTACTAAGAATTATTCGAGTGTTCTGGCATTGAGTATTTATATGAGTCTCTCTTTAGTTATTTGATTCTTTTTCATATTTACATATTAAAGTCGATGCATATCCATTGCATAAAATTATCACCCCAAACATCTCAAATTCAACAAATATTTATTATTATCTTTTTCTTTCATAATTAGTCTTAATGATATAAGTTTTTTTATATCTCTTCTTGCGGTTTGTTCGCTTACTTTACCATAAAGAACCCTTAACATAGGGTCATTATATAAATCTTTAAAAACAAAAAACTTTTTGTAATTTATAAGTATTTGTAGAAAATGATATTGCCGTTTAGAAATATCTCTTTCGTCGAAAAGAAATCTGAAATAGTCCTTCACAGATAAGAGTCGTATAACATCTATCACTTTAGTTTTTATTTCTCTTAATGATTGTTTTGTTCCCTTTAACATTACTTCTAAAAAAGGAGAAATATCATTTTTATCTTGAAGCTTTATAGAATTAGAGAACCCTAGATAATAATCATCAATATTACGGTAATAATAATTTGAAAGCTCCTTTAGAGCACTGGTCATTCCTGAGGATTTAAGTAGAATCGCTTCTAAAAATCTACCTGTCCTACCATTCCCATCTGCAAATGGATGTATTAAGCATAAATGGTAATGTGCCAATGCTGCACGGACAATAGGGCTTAAGGACAATATTTTTTCACTATTAAGCCATTTAACAAACTCTGCCATAAGGTCTTGAATGTCTTTTAGTATTTTTGGGGGTTTATATACTCCTCCATGAGCACTATCTCCAACAAAAACCTCATTGTTTCGATAGTGACCTGGGTTATTGTATTCATGTTCAACCTTTTGAGTGATATCTTTATGTACGCTTTTGATAAATTGTTCGTCAATAATTAATGGATTAGTAAATTTAAGCTCTGAGAGTTTTTTATAAACCTCAATAAGGTTGATAATTTCTTGTTTGTGTTTTTGAGAATACCCTTCAACATCCTTTCCTTCAGCTATATTCTTAACATCGGTTTCTGTTAATGGATTGTTTTCAATAGCAGCTGTTCCTGCAATAGATCGATAATGTATTTCTAATTCAAGTTTTGACGCCATTTTAGGTAATATCGGCAAATCAACAACAGTTTCATTTAAAATTACTATTTCGGCAAGATCAGTGTAAAGTTTATGTTTTTTAAAATTATGAATAAAAGAAAATTTACCGGATTTGAATGTTAAAAAGGTCTTAGGTTTGTTAGTCATTTTGATATCTATAATTTTAATAATTTCAAATAAATAAGTTATTTCAAATAAATAATATGTACCTATATATGTAATACAGATTGAGCTTTAATTCAAGCGTTAAATTGTTAACTCATTTTTTACCCAATGTTTATTTCAAAAACTAAGGTTTCATGACGGTAATACCTATGGGGATTTATAATATGCTATACTAAATTTTCTTATGGCAAATATTCTGATTTATAATATATTTTAACAGCATAAAGCAATATGTGAGGAGATTAGATATGGCATTGATGGAAGAAGTAATTCTGACAGATTCTATAGAAATCAAGGCAACTCCTGAGAAGATATTTGGTTTTCTTGTTCATCTTGTTGATGATAAAAGTTATCGCAGTTGGCATTCTAAAGACCATGTAGCCCTTCGATGACTAAAAGGAAACCCCTGGGAAAAAGGATCTGTTGTCGATGCTGAAGAATACATACACTGTAAATTGCATAAGTTGAAATTCCTTGTTACTAAGGTAACCCCAAATAGAGAGATCGAAAATGTCCCTCTATCCCGATTTCTAAGACGATATTTTCCTAAGAACATGTTTACCATAGAACCAAAAGGAGAAACTTGTATTTTCATAGCTGCAGGTACTTTCCGGGTTGGGTGGCTTGTCAGAACCTTTGCTAAGAAAAAATTTGAGCAAGGTCTTTTAAGTATAAGGAGACACATGAAAGAAGAGGGCGAGAATTTGAAAAGGATACTTGAGGTTGAAGGGGGGGGGCATAATCCATATGAGTTAACCTGATGTAGATAGATAGGCCAGAATCTAACATGTGGTTGTGATTTCCAATATTTTTTCTTTTAACAGTTTTATACTCCGAGCATTTTTTTCAACAAAATATATATTGTCATCTTTTATCATATCATCAAAAATTTCTTTATATGTATGAATAATTACCGGTACAGGAGGAAGCCTGTCCTGAACTTCATCAAGCAGAGGCTGTTCAAAAAGGTCAGGTAGCTCTGGATCAAGAATCACTATATCCAATCGGTTTGATCCATAAATATATTTTTGCGCTTCTATTGTGTTTTCAGCATTATAGACAATACAACCTTCTTTTTTAAGCTCTCTTGTTAAAAAATCCTGAACATTGTGATTAAGGTCAGTTATCAATATGTGTAATGGTTTAATCATTTTTCCATTTATAGTGTTTTGCAGCTAGAATACCAATAGTAATTTTCAGTGAAAATATAAAAGCAATTTTAATGCCAAGACGGTCAAGGTAGCATGTAAGCCAAGCTCTTCATTAATAGCATGATAATATGTCAGGAAATTTTACATATTGCAAAACTGACTGACACTTAAATTGATACTTTCTTATAAAAATTATTTTAAAAAAGAAGAAAGAATGTCTATTACATAATAAAATCGAATAATTAACTCTATAAAATTCCTTGTTTAAGCCACTGGCATATCCCTTGCACAAAAGACTTACACAAAACATAAGAGCAAATTTAGAAATATGAATAAGCAATAGTTTTAATTTGAAAATGTAAAAGCATAAGGAAAAGGTAAAATATGGAAACAACAATGCAAATTGAACAGAAAAAAGAGTTGGCCTGGTGGAAAAACAAACCAGGATATAAACCAATGATACTTTTTTTAGGGTTGGTTATTTTTCTTGTTATGGTGTTATCACCAGTACCCGGGAGTATGCTCAACCTTGTAAAGGAGAAAGCCCCTGCTGGTTATAAGCTTACTAAGGGCTGTGACACAATTATCCAGACAGTAAACAAAAAAATGCGCCCCAAAGCATATGCTGCCTATGAAGAAGCTGTGAAATCTGGGATGCCTGTGCCTGTTGAAGTCAGAGAAGGGCTGCTCAACGAAGAAAAAGTAGCTCAAATGGCTAAAATAATGATTGGTATACTTTTGGTTGCAGCTCTTTTCTGGGGCACTGAAGCTATACCTATTGGCGGAACAGATATTATGGTTGCAGTACTCATGTATATCTTTTTTATTCTTCCACCCGATGCAATTGCAAAAGCATATTTTAAGGATGCTGTTTTCTTTATTTTTGGGATTCTTGCCATTGCCGTGGGAGTGTCAAAAACAGGGCTTGACAAGCGGATTGGTCTGCTCCTTTTAAGCAGGATTAAAAGTACAAAGCAGTTTTGTTTTATTTTTTTTCCCATGCTTGCTGTATCAGCAGGATTTTTATCAGAGCATGCACTGATCGCACTTTTGATTCCTGTTGTCATGGGTATTTACAAAGAAACCTGCAAAGCTCACGGTGTTGATAAAGATCCGGCTTTAGCAGTCCTTTTATTGATTGGAATGTGTTTTGCCGGGAATGTCGGCGGACCTGGTTCTCCTGCTGCAGGAGGAAGAAATGCAATAATGGTGGGATATCTTGCTGAGATGGGAGCACCAATTTCCTTTGGTCAGTGGATGATGGCAGGGCTTCCCTTTGTTCCGGTAATGGCGTTTATATGCGGTGTTTATATGTATATCAGGTTAAAACCAAAATTCCTGGTACCGGACATGAACCCCAGTATTATTATAAAGCGGGAAGCTGCAAACCTTCCAAAGTTTGGAGGTAAAGAAGCTGTCATGGCAGTTATTTTAGTGGTCATGATTTTTATGTGGATAGTCATGAGTAAACAATATGGTCTTGGCGGTCCGACTCTAATGGGTGTGTT
>JAGLLQ010000164.1 GCA_023140455.1 Desulfobacteraceae bacterium
CTTTTCTTTGACAGTGATGAGCTCCGCACATTAATAAAAAACGCATTGGATAACAATTTTGATATAAAAATCGTTAAAGCAAAGATAGCCCAGGCAAAAGCAAGAGTTGAAAAAGAAACTGCTTCTTTTTGGCCTGATCTCGGTTTTTCATTTGGAGGGCAAAAAAAAAGAGTCCAGACCAAAACAGAAAGTAACAGAGATTCCACTTATAATGACAGCCATTCCTGGGATGGGTCTTTGAGTGGGTCGTACTCTGCTGATGTATGGGGGGAAGCAAAGGCTTCAAAACAAGCTCAGGTATCAAGCCTGCAGGCTGCTGAACAGGACTTAAGACAATTTTCCCTTGAGTTGACAGCACAAATCACTGAAATCTGGATTGACATTATTGCAACAAGAAATAAAAAGAGTATTTTAGACAACCAGATTATGATCAACAACACCCTGCTGGATCTTCAAAAATTAAGATTTATAAATGGAAAAGCAAACGCTCTTGATGTATCTCAACAACAAGAAGCCCTGGCAGAGGTAAACTCACAGATACCATTACTTGAAAAGCAGGAAAGAATTTTATTAAATAACTTGGCCTTTCTTTCTGGTAAAACAGTAATTGATACTATCAAGATAAGCACACCAACGTTACCAGAGCCTGTATTAAGCCCAGATATCGGGATTCCGTCTGAACTTCTGGAAAACAGACCAGACATCCAAGCTGCAAAGATGCGCTTGTCTTCATCCCAATGGGAAGTCACAGCAGCCAGAGCTGACCAGCTTCCATCCTTTAAACTTTCAGCCCAGGCACTGTTTTCAAGTGGTGAGCTTGACCTGTTATTCCACAACTGGATATCAACACTTGCTGCAAGCATTGCAGGACCTATTTTTGATGGCGGTTTTCGGAGAGCAGAGGTGAAACGCGCCAGAGCTGCTGCTGAAGAACAACTCAATATTTATGCCAAGACTATTGCCAACGCAATTTTTGAAATTGAAGACAGCCTTATAAGTATTCAAAAACAAAATCGTTATATACAATTACTGGAAGAAGAACTTGAATTGACAAGACTTACTTTAAAAGATGCAAGGATACAATACCAAAATGGTCAAACCAGTTATTTATCCTATTTAACTGCCTGGACCAGCATTGAAAGGCTGGAAAGGCAATTGATCGGCGAAAGGGCAGCTATTATAAAAGAACAGATCGGGCTTTGCAAAGCCCTTGGGTGGAAACCTGCAAAATAAATTAAATAGATTTTCGAATATAAAAATGTGTGGGGACAGAAAGATGAGTAGTCAAGAAAGAGAAGTATCTAAAATTGGATTGCTGATGAAAATTATTATACCGATTTGTTTGATTGCAATAGGTGTTGCAGGCTGGAGCTATTTCAATTCCAAAGAATCAAAGATGAAAAGAAAACCACATAAAAGGCAGGCTCCTTTCGTAGAGGCAATCACCGTAAAACCAGGGAGCTATCAAAGCTGGGTTTATGTCATGGGTACAGTAATTCCGGACAAAGAGATTATATTAAAATCCAAAGTATCCGGCGAAGTTACATTCACTTCTCCTGATTTTGTCCAGGGTGGAATTATGGAAAAGGGGGAAACACTTCTAGAAATTGATGACTCAGATTACAAAATAGATATCCAGAAAGCAAAAACAGTCCTTGATAAAGCCCTGTCAGATTTTGCCATTGAAAAAGGCAGCCAGATGATTGCAAAAGAAGAACTCAAGTTAATAAATATGGCTTCGCAAGATGAGATAAAAACAACTGATTTAGCTTTGCGAAAACCCCAGCTTATCAAGGCACAAGCTATGGTAGACAGTGCCAGAGCTGACCTTGACAAAGCTCAATTAAATCTGTCCCGGACAAAAGTCAATTTGCCTTTTAATGCACTTATACTTGAAAAACATGTCAATACAGGATCGCTCGTAAATACACAGGGGTCACTTGCTGTTCTGGTGGGGGTGGATACTTACAATATTGAAGCTCAGGTCCCGCTGGATCGGCTTGCTGCACTGGATACAAATCAGGCATCAGGCAGTGATGCCATTATTCAGTCTCAGTATTCAAATCAGACCTGGCAAGGTAAATTAGCCAGAACAACTGGAAAGATGACTGACAAAAGCCGAATGGCAGGAGTTATTATCTCAGTGCCTGACCCTTTTGGAATGAAAAACCAGGGCGAGGAGGGGAGAAAAAACAGCAAACTACAATTGCTTCTTAATGATCATGTTACTGTCAAGATAGCAGGGGAAATTCTAAAAAATGTTTTTTCCATTCAAAGATCGATACTCAGAGATGGCAATACACTATGGATCTATGATTCAGGGGTTCTTAGGATCAAAGAGGTAAAGCTTGTCTGGAAGGAAGATGGTGTTGTCTATATAAAATCAGGTATCAGCCAGGGCGATATGGTGATTACATCTAATCTGCCAGCTGCTGTTGATGGAATGGCTCTTCAACTTTCTTCCGGAGATCAAATATGATTCAAGAGGTTGATCAAAAAAATACCAAAGGACCCATTGCCTGGATGGCAGGCAATTCAGTTGCTGCAAATCTGATTATGGCAATACTGCTCATTGGTGGACTTTTCATGGGATGGAATACCAAACAGGAGGTCTTTCCGGAATTCAGCCTTAATATGGTTAATATTTCCATTGCCTATCCCGGAGCAAGTCCGGAAGAAGTTGAAGGCGGTATTCTCCTTGCTGTTGAAGAGGCGATTCAGGATCTGGAAGGTATTGAGGAAATTGCTGCCAATGCATATGAAGGATATGGTTTTATCAGCGTTGAAGCCATTGAGGGAGCTGATATAAATCGCCTGTGGCAGGAAATCAAAAGTGAAATAGACCGCATCTCTACCTTTCCTGATGAAGCTGAAGAGCCCCGGGTCTCTATTGTAGCAAGAAAAAGAGAAGTCCTGAGATTAGCGCTTTATGGAGATGCTTCTGAAGCAAGCATGCGGGCTCTGGCAGACCAGATTCGTGATGAGCTGCTCTCAGATAACAATATTACCCAAGTGGAACTTGACGGAGTAAGGGACAAAGAAATCCAGATCGAAATTTCAAAACAAACACTGAGACGGTATAATATTACGCTCCAGGAGATTGCTCTGACAATATCCAGAGCATCAGTTGAACTTGGCGGCGGCACTATTAAAACCCATGGCGGAGATATCCTTTTGCGGATTAAGGATCGAAAGGATTATGCAAGCCAATATGCTGTTCTTCCCGTTATTACACTGGAAGATGGATCAAATGTATTGCTTGAAGATATTGCCACGGTCATTGAAGGATTTGAAGAAACCGATAACTGGGCATCGTTTAACGGGCAACGTGCAGTAATTATAGAAATTTTTAGAGTAGGTGACCAGACCCCAATCCAGGTAGCAGCTTCAGGTAAAGCAGTGATAAAACAAATCAATGGGTCTCTCCCTGATGGGATACACATAACAGTCTTAAGAGACCTTTCAAAAATTTTTGGCCAAAGAGCTGACCTGCTTCTCAAAAATGCATATATTGGACTTGGATTGGTTTTTTTCTTTCTGGCACTTTTCCTTGAAATCCGCCTTGCCTTCTGGGTAAGTTTAGGTATTCCCATTTCTTTTTTAGGCTCTTTTCTCTTTCTTTCCCCAACAACATTCTCCATTAACATGATCAGCATGTTTGCTTTTATTGTCACCCTGGGTATTGTTGTGGATGATGCAGTGGTAGTGGGAGAAAACATCTATTTTTACAGGCGTCAGGGCTTATCCTTTTTCAAGGCTGCTGTTAAAGGGACCAAAAGTATTGCCATGCCGGTGGTATTCAGTGTTATAACTAATATGGTGGCTTTTGTGCCATTGATGTTTGTTCCGGGAATCATGGGAAAAATATTTAAAACAATCCCTTTTGTTGTTATAGCTGTATTTGGAGTTTCTTTGATTGAGAGTCTCTTTGTTTTACCGGCTCATTTAGCTCATCAAAGCAAGCGACCTTTATTCTTCCCTTTAAATTACCTTGAAAAGTGGCAGAAAGGATTTAGTAAATCTTTTGAATCATTTGTTAAAAATCAATATGGAGCCCTCCTTTTTAAATTACTGGATCACCGTTACACTGTGATTGCCTTCGGCCTTGCAATGCTCATGATAACTATAGGATATATTTCTTCCGGTCGTATGGGGCTGGTACTATTTCCTAAAATCGAATCTGACTATGCATTTTGCGAAGCAGTACTGCCCTATGGTACACCAACTGAAACCTTAAAAAAGGTTGAACAACTCCTTGTCCAAAGCGCCCATACAGTGATTGAAGAAAATGGTAAGGATAAATTGGCAAGCGGTATTTTTTCTCAAGTCCTGAATAACCGAATCAGGGTACGGCTTTATTTAACTGACCCCGGCATCCGCCCCTTAAACACAACAGATGTCACAGCCGTCTGGAGGAAAACAGCCGGTAAGATTCCAGGGCTTGAAACAATTACTTTTGAGTCCAACAGACATGGACCCGGTTCTGGTAAAAATTTAACTGTCAGCCTTAGTCATAGGGATAAAAACATACTGGACAGAGCAGGCGAAGACCTTGCTCAAAGCCTTTCAGAATATCCCATTGTACATGATATTGATGATGGATCTGCCAAGGGGAAAAAACAATTTGATATTACCTTAAATTCAGCCGGAAAACGAATGGGACTGACCTCCAGGGAAATAGCAAACCAGATTCGCCACTCGTTCCAGGGGGTATCTGCCGTGAAAAGCCAACGGGGAAGAAGCGAAGTCACAGTCAATGTCCGACTACCCGAAAAAGAAAGGATGGCTGAATCAACCTTTGAAGAATTGGTGCTGCTGGCACCCAAAGGGGAAATCCAGCTTCGAAACGCCGTACAAATAATGACAGGCAG
>JAGLLQ010000165.1 GCA_023140455.1 Desulfobacteraceae bacterium
ATGAGATATACGGATGATGAAACCATGGATGTTGTTGAAATGGTGCTTGGTGGAAAAGTTAATAAAGAGATTGTTGCCAATATTAATTCAAAGGGTGGAAAAGCTGTTGGGCTTACAGGGAAAGACGGGTCTTTAATTATAGCTGAAAAGATGAAAATTTATCAGGACCAGGATCCGGACCAGGCAGCAGATAAACCTCCTGAGATTATTGACCCTGGAATGGTAGGAGAAGTATCTCAGATTAACCCTGATATTATTTATACTCTTGCAGATAAGGGATTTATTCCTGTGATAGCACCGGTTGGCGTTGGGAAAGACGGAGAAACATACAATATTAATGCTGACCTTGTGGCATCAAATATAGCTTCTGCAATTGGTGCTGAAAGACTTATCCTTTTGACTGATGTTGATGGGGTTTTAGATTCTGATAATAAATTGATTTCATCTGTAGGTTTTAAGTTTGTAAAAGAGATGATTTCAGAGAAAGTTATTCAAGGTGGTATGATTCCAAAAGTTGAATGTGCTGTACAATCACTTAAAGAAGGTGTCTCAAAGTCTCACATTATCAATGGAAAGGTTGAACATGCAGTCTTGCTTGAACTTTTTACTGATTCAGGGATAGGCACATTATTTTATCAAGACTAATAAATATGGGTAACAAATATGGATACATTTAATAAAACTGATCAAAATATTATCAATACTTATGCAAGAGTACCAAAGGTCTTTGTTTCTGGTGAAGGTTGTGTTTTAAAAGATGAAGACAATAATTCATATATTGATCTTTTAGCCGGGATTGCAGTATGCAGCCTTGGTCACTGTCACCCTCAGATTACAAAAGCAATTTCACAACAGGCATCAAAACTCGTTCATGTTTCAAACCTGTTTTATACTCAGCCCCAGGCTGAACTCGCATCCATGCTTGTTGAGAAGAGTTTTGCAGATAAAGCTTTCTTTGCAAATTCAGGAGCAGAGGCCAATGAAGCAGCAATTAAACTTGCAAGACGGTATTTCAATAAAAAAGGTAACAAAAAGAAGTTTAAAATTATTACCATGGAACAATCATTTCATGGCAGAACCATGGCAACATTATCTGCCACGGGTCAGGATAAAATTAAAGAGGGCTTTGATCCTGTTCTTGAAGGATTTATCCATATCCCATTTAATGATATTGACAGTTTGAGAAAATGTATAGAACAGAACTATGATGCCGGTTCTGGTGATTCAAGTATATGCGCAATTATGTTGGAGCCTGTGCAGGGGGAAGGGGGAGTTATCTCTGCAGATCCTGATTATCTGCAAAAAGTACGAAAATTTTGTGATGATAATGATATTCTTCTTATCTTTGATGAAATTCAAACAGGCATGGGAAGGTGCGGAAGATTATTTGCCCATGAAGAATATAATGTTGAACCGGATATTATGACTCTTGCAAAAGCTTTGGGAAATGGCCTGCCAATAGGCGCAATGCTTGCATCAAAAAAAGCTAAACAGGGTTTTGATTTTGGCAGCCATGCTTCAACGTTTGGAGGGACTCCCTTAGTAGCAAGTGCAGCCATAGAGGTTGTGAAAATAATATCTAATCCTGATTTTCTTAAAGAAGTAAGAGAGAAGGGTGAATATTTCAGACAAAAGCTTTTCTCTCTAAAAGAAAAATATAATTTTATTAAAGAAATACGTGGCATGGGGCTTCTTATTGGCCTTGAGATTAAGAGCAAAAGCGATAATGGATTAGATGCCAATGATATTGTACAAAAATGTATGGAAAAAGGCTTTATTATTAATGCAATTCAGGGTAAAATTCTAAGATTTGCTCCACCTCTTATTATTAATGAGGAAGAAATAGATAAATTTGTTACATGTCTGGATGATATTTTTGCAATAGAGAATCCATAAGGAGAACTGATATTGAAAAAAGATATAATTTCACTTCTTGACCTTACAAAGAAGGATTTTGATAATTTATTTAAAAGAGCTTTGGAATTAAAAAAGAGATTTAATCAGGGAATAGTTGATATGCCTTTGAAAGGCAAATCCCTAGGATTGATTTTTGATAAACAATCAACCCGTACAAGGGTTGCGTTTGAAACTGCAATGATACAACTTGGAGGCCATCCAATTTTTATGCGGTCTCAGGATACTCAGGTTTCAAGGGATGAACCTGTAAAAGATACAGCCAGGGTTCTTTCCAGATATATTGATTGTCTTGTAATGAGAACATTTGATCACTCACTTGTTGAAGAATTTGCAGCAAACTCTTCAATACCTGTGATTAATGCCTTAACTGATTTTTTCCATCCATGTCAGATATTGAGTGATTTAATGACTATTATTGAAAAGAAAAATAGTTATGATAATGTGAAAATTGTCTGGGTAGGTGATGGCAATAATGTAGCAAATTCCTGGATTAATGCTGCAAGTGTTTTGGGACTTGACCTTGTTGTTGCTTGCCCTGAAAAGTATTCTGTAAATAAGGACATTGTAAATAATGCTCTTAAAAAAAATAAACACAATATTGTTTTTACAGATGATCCCAAGACTGCTGTTAAGAATGCTGATGTTATTTATACTGATGTCTGGGCAAGTATGGGTGAAGAGGAAGAAACAGATAGAAAACATAAAGCTTTTCAAGGATTTCAGGTAAACAAAGAGCTTGTTTCAAAAGCAAAAGATGATGTCATTGTAATGCACTGCCTTCCTGCTCATAGAGGAGAGGAAATCGCTGAAGATATTTTAGAAACCAAGAATTCAGTTTTTTGGGATCAGGCAGAGAATAAAAGGCATATGCATAAGGCTATACTTGAAACACTAATAATTCATAATACAAAATTAAGGGGTGTACAAAGTGGTTGATGTGAAAAAGGTTGTTCTGGCATATTCAGGCGGACTTGATACTTCTGTAATTTTAAAGTGGTTGATTGAAACCTATAAATGTGAAGTTGTTACCTTTACTGCAGACTTAGGTCAGGAAGAAGAGCTTGACGGACTTGATGAGAAAGCTATTTCAACTGGCGCAGTTAAAGCATATATAGAAGACTTAAGGGAAGAATTTATTAAAGATTATGTATTCCCGGCATTCAGGGCAAATGCAATTTACGAAGGGCAGTATCTGCTTGGTACCTCAATTGCAAGACCTCTTATTGCAAAAAGACAGATTGAAATTGCAGATTTGGAAAATGCTGATGCAGTTAGTCATGGTGCAACCGGTAAAGGAAATGATCAGGTGCGTTTTGAGCTTGGGTATTATGCCAAGAATCCTGAAATTAAAATTATTGCACCCTGGCGTGAATGGGATTTAACTTCCAGAACAAAACTTATGGAATTTTGTAAAAATTATGGCATTGAAGTTCCTCAAACCAGAAAAAAACCATTTTCCATTGACAGGAATATGCTGCATATAAGCTATGAAGGCGGTGTCCTTGAAGATCCATGGGTTCAGGCACCTGATGAATTGCATATTATGTCTGTAAGACCTGAAGATGCACCTGATACCCCTGAGATTGTTGATATTACATTTAAGCATGGAGATCCTGTTGCAATAAACGATAAAACCCTTTCCCCTGCTGAACTGTTTAAAAAACTTAATCAGATTGCAGGAAGAAATGGTATTGGAAGAATAGATATTGTTGAAAACAGGTTTGTTGGGATGAAATCAAGAGGTGTTTATGAAACCCCGGGCGGGACTATTCTTCACGCCGCTCACAGGGCTATTGAATCAATTACAGTTGACAGAGAAGTTATGCACCTGAAAGACTCTCTGGCACCAAAATATGCAGAGCTTATATATTACGGCTACTGGTTCTCTCCTGAAAGACTGGCGCTTCAGGATCTAATAGACAAATCCCAGAAAGGGGTAACAGGAACCGTCAGACTGAAACTTTACAAGGGAAACTGTACAGTGTCCGGCAGAAAGGCGCCTCACTCTCTGTACAGACCTGAACTTGCTACATTTGAAGCTGAGAAGATTTATAACCAGAAAGATGCAGAAGGTTTTAT
>JAGLLQ010000166.1 GCA_023140455.1 Desulfobacteraceae bacterium
TGTCAAGCAGAACCGGGAACGGATATCCCGCTACATTCGCCTGCTGAGGGTAAAGACTTGTTGCTGTCATACCGGGAATGGTATTTGTCTCAAGGACAAAGAGCTCTTTTTTGTTCCCATTGTCTGAGAACATTAAGTCTGTTCTGCTGTAACCCTTAAGAAAAAGAGCTTTATGAGCCTCTTTGGCAAGCCGTTGAACTTCTTTTGTAGTCTCTTCATCAATACGGGCAGGGCATATTTCATTAGTTGCACCTGCAACATATTTTGCTTCATAATTAAAAAATTCATATCCTTCACCCGGTACAATTTCAATTACCGGCAAAGCTTCTATCTCTTTATTCCCAAGAACACCGCATGTAAGCTCAACACCTTTTATGTATGCTTCGATCAATACAGTGTTGTCATGTTCAAAAGCTAGTTTAATTGCAGAATTAAGATCTTCTTCTTTTTTTACAATTGACATGCCAACACTTGATCCTGCACATACTGGTTTGACAACTAGAGAGTTTTGAGGGAATCCAAATTTTTCTTTTATTAAGTTTAAGTTAATATCTTTTCCAGATAACAGAGCAATATAATCAGGTGTAGGTATTTCTGCCTGGCTGTATAGCCTTTTGGATGCAAGTTTGTTCATAGCTATTGCATTGCCTAAAACACCGGCAGATTGGTATGGTATGTTGAGTAGATCTAAAAGTCCCTGAACAGTACCATCTTCTCCATATGGACCGTGGAGGATAATTAATGCAACATCTATTTTATCTGCATCATTAACAAGATTTTTAATATCTGTTTTAGGATCATACCGCAAAATTTCATACTTTGTTTTATCAAGAGCTTTGAATACTTCGTTCCCACTGTTTAGTGATACTTCTCTTTCAGAGGAAATACCCCCTGATAAAAGAGCGAGTTTAATTTTTTTCATTGAAATACCCTTTCTTAATTATCAAATATTAATTGTCACAAGTTATGATAATTTATTAAGCATTTGATTTCTATACAATTCAGTAGTGAGGGAGGTACTCCCCATTGAGGAGCCGCGTATTGTTTCAAGTTTCATAAAATAGTAATTGAGTTTTTTTTGAATTTTACGTCGTTCATCAGAGTCATAGCTTGTGTTGTCAAGCAGATCTTCAGTGCTTTTTATTTTCTTTTTAAGCTCTACTTCAGGCGGTGCAAATCCAGAATTTTTTAAAATTTTATGCGCCAGCCTAAGTTCTTCAGGGATATTACTATCACTGAATTTTAAAGGCTTGTTATTACCTTCCAGGTTATCAAACTCACCTTTTTCCTGGGCTTTTTTTATCCTCTGTTCTACCAATCCTTCAAATCCTGGGAGCATTAATTTATATTACCTTTTGAAATAGTTACTTTAATAATCTTACATAATAATTTTGATATTTTATTAAAACAATAGAAGATTTGCAAGAGGAAATCAAATGTAAAATTAAAGATAAATGCAACAGAAAAATCAGAGTTTGATTAGTATTGCATAAAGTATAAACAGCTTATATAGTAAAAAGATAACTTTTATCAGATGGCATGGGAATAATAGTTGCCATCAAAGAATATGAACTGAACTTGTCTTCTAAAATTATGCGTAAAATTTTTTTAAGTATTTTTTTTTCTATTCCTATCCTGTCATCTGTATGTTTTATAAGTGCTGCTTTTTTTTTTGGAAACACAGGTTTTAAAATCGATAAAACCCAAAATGGTCTTTTAATTTCAAAGATTACAGCATCTGTTAATTCTGTTGAACTAAATGATATGATCATTTCGATTCATGGCCTTTCACATTCTGAATTTCTTGGGTATGCTTTTATCAAACCTCTGGCACCAAGATCAGGAAGCATGACAATACTCAGAGATTCAGCAAAAAAAGATCTTTTTATAGAGACTATTCCATTTACAATATTTCCAATATTAATCAGGATATGGCCTCAGTTGATGTTAATTATTGTATTTTTAACCCTTGGTTCCATTGCTCTTTTCAGGGCGCCTCCCTGTCCCCAGGTTACACTTTTTTTTCTTATGCTGTGCAGTCTTTCAACCTCTTTATCAATGACCATGCCCTCTTCATTGGCACTTTTATCTCCGGTTGTATTTTCTTCGGCCTTTTTAATTCATGCTGTTTTTAATTGGATATCATTTGGTCTATGGCTTCATTTTGCACTTAGATTCCCGGAAACAAGAGATATGATCCAGCACAGATGGTGGATTCCTCTTTGTATATATCTTTTGCCGGCTATTACAACTATTGGCGGGTCCTTGTATATGTCAGGTTTTACACCGGAGTTCTGGAGCTGGGTTCAACGGCTTCGAAATCTGTATCTTCCATTTATAATAATTGCTGTTTTTGCTAAACATGTCGTTGATTATAAAAAGGCAGGAACACAGCAGGAAAAAAATCAGATAAAATTCCCCTTGATTGCCTATTGGTTAACTTTTACACCCTATCTGTTTTTTTACCTTCTGCCCAATCTTCTAATTGATCATCCTCTTATTTCATTTAAAATTGCAATGTTTGGCTTTTTTATACTTCCCATGGCATACCTTTTAAGTATCCTTCGATACAGGCTGTTTAACGTAGATCAGATTATCAGCCGGACAATGGCCTATTTTATCAGCATTATCGCTCTTTCCATTATTTATTCCTTGTTTCTCATAAGTTTGAAACAACGGTTTGTTGACAGCCAGATTCTTTCAATAGAAGTATTCCTTATTTTTCTTATTCTTATGAATATTATTTTTCATCCGGTTATTCTCAAACTTGATCTTTTGATCAGAAAAATATTTTTTAAGGATGAGCCTGTTTCTGTAAAAACCATGCATGAATTCAGTAATAAAATATCTTCAACTCTTCGTTTTTCAGAATTAATACGAATTATCATTGATGAGCTCCCAAAAGCAATAAAAATCAAATCCATTGCCATCATGACCTTTAAGGAAACAAGATCCACACTTTTCCCAGAGCATCTTCAATTTGCTACAACACTCTGTTCAGAAAGCAGGCTTGTAAAACTATTTAAGGATAAATCGCTGGCATACCTTTCCCCGTATCAGGCAATTGAAGATGCTGAACTTAAAATAGAACTTATGGAAATTCAAAAAGCCGGCTTTTCTCTCCTCCTTCCCCTTAATGGTTCCAAATCCCTTTCTGCACTCTTGTTTGTCGGACATAAAAAAGGCGGAGAATTATTTAGTGAGCAAGATATACATCTGTTGGCAAGCTTTGCTAATCAAGCAGCCATCGCCTTTGAAAATGCCATATATCATGACTCCATGATGGAAAGTAAGGAGCAGCTTGAAGAAATGTTTGATCAAAAGGTTCAGTCTGAAAAAATGGCTGCCATTGGAGAGATGACATCGATTCTTGCCCATGAATTAAAAAATCCTCTGGGTATCATCCACAGCTCGGCTCAATACCTTATAGACGGCAAACAATCCAAAAATGTCACACAGGAAATGCTTCATTATATTAAAAATGAAGTAGAGAATTTAAATTTATCCATTAACAGCATATTAAAGTTTGCAAGGCAGAGAATTCCAGAATTTGAAAAAGTGGATCTTTTAATTCAGGTTGATTACTTAATAAGCCAATGGCAACATTCTGATGATCACAGGGGGGATGTTGAGATCAATATAAACGTTGCAGGAGCATTGCCTTGCATTTATGCTGATTTTAAGCAAATTGGCCAGGTTCTGCTCAATCTTGTTCGCAATAGTGAAGAGATGATGGATAATGGAGGTCTTATCATGATTGAACTCAAACAGGATTATGATTTTATTCAGATTCAAGTCATTGACAATGGTCCGGGCATCCCTGATAAAAATCTTGATAAAGTATTTCAAAATTTTTTTACAACAAAAAAACAAGGCATTGGTCTGGGTCTTGCTGTATGTGAGCAGATTATCAATGCTCATAATGGTGAGATTTCGTTAAAGAACAACAATATTTCCGATGGAGCTATTGCTTGTATCAGATTGCCAATAAAGCCTTTAACAACAATTGTTGAACCAAATTTACTGGAAGCGATGAATGAAGCGTAAAATTCTTTTAATTGAAGATGAGATAAGGCTTAGCAGAATATTAACATTAGTTCTAAAAGATCATGGATATCAGGTAAAAACTGCCATGGATGGTCAGGAAGGCATAGATATCTGGAATCAATGGCATCCTGAACTTGTTATTACAGATTTAAAAATGCAGCCTGTTGACGGCATGGCAGTATTAAAGTTCGGCCGACTCAATTTTCCTGATGTGCCTTTAATTATACTGACAGCTTTCGGGTCAATAGAAACAGCTGTAGGCGCTATGAAAACAGGTGCTTTTGATTTTCTTTCCAAACCGGTTGACCATGGGCAATTGCTTGAAATAGTAGAACAGGCTCTTGTTATAGATACAGACAATATGAACTCCTTTGAAGAATTGATTGGTTCTTCAAAAAAAATGGAGCAAATAAAAAAAGATATTTTGTTGTTTGCATCAACAGACAGTTCGGTTTTGATTACCGGTGACTCAGGTACAGGCAAAGAGATTGCAGCAAGAGCTATTCATGAAGCTTCTAATAGAAACAAGGGCCCTTTTATAAAAGTTAATTGTGCTGCAATTCCAAGGGATTTGATTGAAAGTGAGTTGTTCGGGCATAGAAAAGGTTCATTTACAGGGGCAATCCAGAGCCGGAAGGGCGCTTTTTTACAGGCAGATAATGGTACCCTGTTTTTAGACGAAATCGGTGATCTTCCCTTTGAACTTCAACCAAAATTACTACATGCTGTTGAAGAAAAAACAATCACTCCCATTGGTGCTGAAAAGGCAATACCGGTTTCTCTCAAAATTTTATCTGCCACCAATCGGGATATTGCAACCATGATCCATGAATCAGAATTCAGAGAAGATCTTTATTATAGATTGAACACTGTCTGCCTGAACATGCCGGCCTTAAGGGAAAAATGCGAAGATATCAATGAGCTTGCCATGTTTTTTATTAAAAAATTCTGCCGGGAATTTAACAGGCCTGTTTTACAAATTGATAGTAAAGTTATGAAGGTTTTCAAGAGTTATCCGTGGCCGGGAAATGTAAGAGAATTGAGAAATATTATTGAACGCGCAGTGATTACCTGTGATAAAGGTACCATCACTAAGGATAATCTGCCCAAAGCAATCCTTAATCCCAAGAAGAATCCAGTAGCAGTAGATGTGAAAAATAATAATCTTGATCTGTCTGCCCAGGAACAAAACTTTCTTAAAGCTGCATTGGAAAAGTGTGGTTGGAACCAGTCAAAGGCTGCTAAAGAACTATGTATCACGAGAAGCGCTTTGCGCTATCGTCTTCAAAAATACAGAATTCAAAAATGATAATAAATTTAACAAATAAAATTATCATTTAGGTATTAAATGGTTGATAACAGCCACTTTTGGTTGTTCGAAGACAACCATTTTATTGGTATTTAGAATAGTTCCATAACATCTATTTTTTTAAAGATTATTGTAAATAGGGCCTCTTAGTTGAAATATATTTTTTGGTATATATTTTGCTATTTTAATATGATTTAATTGTTTTCTAACAAATTTTTAAAATAAAGGATTTCTATCATGGGAAATTATTCTAAAGACAAGCTTATTTTTGTTCTAGTATTGATTATATTCCTTGCCTTCTTTGGCGCAGGCACCACCCTTGCATGCAATGGCGGCGGCGGCGGCGGTGGCGGCGGCGGTGGCGGAGGGGAGCCCGATTCTACTACCAGCCAAGGGGCTACAACAGATGAACTACAGGAAT
>JAGLLQ010000167.1 GCA_023140455.1 Desulfobacteraceae bacterium
CAAATTTATCACGATTCTCACCACAAATAAACTGATTAACCCATTTTTTATTAACTTCACTCGACACATGGGGGATACCACAATATGCCACAATAATACTTTCATTTAAATCAAAAATATCTTTGTCATTATTTAATAAAGCGTGTTGTTTAAATGAGGGGCGTCCATTTTCAAGCTTCCAGAACCATTGATTAATACCGCCAAAGGCGGCAGCAAGCTGATCCTGCATGCCGCAGGGAACACCTGCCACACTTGACTCAATATAATGGGCAATCCATGCTGCTTTTTCAGCATCAATGTTTTTATTAACATCAATACCATTTACAAGGTTATCAGCAGCAAAAAGAGCTGCAACAATAGCAACAGCTGCTGCAGAAGAGCCACCAAGTGCGCTTCTTGGCGGAGAAGATGATTCAATCTGGATATGAACTCCATCAACATCAAAATAATCAGCTAAAGCAAACATAAGTCCCATTGGGTGATCAAATGGAGCTTGATGAGCTAAAAATTCTGCACTGTTAAAGCCTTTGGAAGAAATCTTAACATGCCCCTTTTTAAATGCAGATAAAGTTACATAAGTACGCATATCCATTGCGATATTAAAACTCGAAGGGGACAATGAATTTAAAGGGAGATAAAAAGTACTGATGTCAAGAGTACCTCCTAAATCCACACGGCAGGGTACAGATACTTTTATTTCATTTTTCTCAAGCAAGTTTGCTAAATTCATCATCTTTCACTCTTAATTCTTTTCAAAAATGCAAGGCTTTTAAAATCACGCCCGATATGGAAAGGGATAAAAGCCTGTAAAAAAGTTTCTCCCTCAGTGATTGCAAGATTTGAAAATTTGATCCTCCCAGCCTTTGAAATTTCATTTTCATTAATCCAGGCAAGTTGTTTTAATGTCCCCTTAGAAATCCTTACAATGTTTGCTGTAGCTTTTTTTGCACATTTATCACAAACAAGACGGCCATTCTGGATATCAAATATCACTTTTTTCTGATCTGTCCCGGTTTCGTCTATGAGTACTCTGCATATTCCACATTTCTTTAAATCCGGAGCAAAACCTGCGATACTCATAAACCTGATCTGGAACAAAAGATTAATAATCTGTTTTGATATCAATCCTGAATTTAATGCATTAAGAGAGAACAAAAGAAGTTTATATAATCGAGGTTGAGGTTTTTGTTCTTCCAAATAAAAATTTAAAATTTCCGCCCAATAGCTTGCATATCCAGTTTTTTCAACATCAATTCTTATTTTTTCAAACGGATCAATAAGATCAACATTGGCAAGTACAGGGAGCGCATCTTTTTTTTTCTTAGGAAAAGACACTTGGATATTCATTACAGAATACAGATCTAAAGAACCTTGAAAACGCCTTATACTTTTTTTTGCATTCTTTGCAATAACTGAAATCTTTCCTGAAGTCTCAGATAAAAAAGTGATTATATAATCATAATCTCCAAATTCTATTCTTCTCAATAAGAGAGCATCAGAAGAAAAATCCAACATTGACACTTATAAACCAAGCAACATAGTAGCAATAAAAAAATAACAGAAAACACTTACTATATCCACAGCAGTTGTAACAAAAGGACCTGTAGCAATTGCCGGGTCAACATTTATCTTTTCAAAGAGTAATGGAATACCGGAACCAACTAAGGCTGCAACTGACATGGAGGAAACTACAGCAAGTCCGACTGAAATTGCAAGGGGTATAAAAATCGGCTCTGTTCTATAAGTAACACTTGCAACAATACCTATAAAAAGCCCGTAGAAAACCCCAAGGATCAAACCGATCGCAAGTTCTTTTGATATAATTTTCCAGAAATCTCTTACATTGATCATACCGGTTGCAATACCTCGCACAACAATTGTTGATGATTGTGTGCCGATATTACCACCCATCCCCATAATAACCGGAATAAAAGCTGCAAGACATGTGTATTGCGCAAGACTTTTTTCATATCCTCCTATGATTAAAAAAGCTGCAATACCACCCACAAAACTTGCAAACAGCCACGGCAAACGAATTTTCGTACCTCGCAAAATTGTCTGGGTTTCAATATAATCATCACCCACACCTGCCATTTTCAACATATCTTCTGTGGCAGAATCATGTAGAATATCTATAACATCATCAACAGTTACAATACCTACAATCCTGTTATCATCGTCAACGACAGGTACTGCGAGATAATCATATCTGGAAACAACCTTTGCAACCTCTTCTCTGTCAGTGTATGTTTTAACAGAAACAATGTCTCTTGCCATGAATTCTTTTAAAGGTTTTTCAGGATGGACAACTACAAGCTGCCTTAATGAACTTACGCCTACAAGTTTTTCATATTCATCAACAACATAAATATAAAATGGCATCTCAACATCAAGAAATTTATTTTGCAGGGCATCAATTACTTCTCTTGCGCCCACATCTTCCCCCAGGGCAATAAAGTCCGGCATCATCAAACTTCCCGCAGTATCCTCCCCATGGCTCATGAGTTCTTCAACATCATTTGAGCCTTTGGTTTTCATTTTTTCAAGAATCTTATCTGAGAACTCTTCATCAAGAAGTCCTAAGAGTTCAGCTGCATCATCTGCAGGCATTTGATCAAATATTTCAACAAGAATTTCAAACTGGATAGTTGTTACAAGATCTAAAAACGTATTCTCTTCAAGCTTTGATAAAAGAATTCCTTTTTGTTCAAGGGTTTCAATAAGGGAAAATAATTTATGCCGGTTATCAGAGCTGAGCTCACGAAACACTGCTGACAAATCAACCGTATGGGTCTTTTGAATAATGTTCTTAAGCTGTTTTGTTGCTCCCCGCCGCAAAAGCCTTTTTATACTGATTATCAGTATTTCATTAGATTCCTTTTGCATATCATTTCCCTTTATAAATCATACATAAAAAAACAGTTCAAGCTATAGAGTTGTTTTTATATGAGACATCCCTTTTAACTCCTCAAACCATTCAGTGTATTTTTTTTCAGCCTTGGCAGTAAATAATTTTTTAACAATCTCATCTTTTGCCTGATCTAAAGTTTTACCTCCAGCCATCTCAATCTTTTCAAGAAAAAAAATTTGAAATCCACCATCAGTCAGAATAATATCTGTGTATTGATCCTTTTCAAGCAAAAGAATATTTTCTCTTATATTCTCAGCAAAGACATCAAGTTCGAATGCACCAAGATCTCCATCTGAAGATGCATTAGGAGCCTGAGAGTATTGTTTTGCAATCTCTTTAAAATCCTTTCCCTGATCCAATAAACTTTTAATTTTTTCTATTTCTTCTTCCCCATCTGCAAGAACATTTCTCAAGTGATATTTACTGACGCCAATGTATTCTTTTTCATGTTCTTCATAATATTCTTTTATTTCTTCATTTGTAATAACTACCTTTGCTCTGATTACACGATTAATAAGCTTTGGTCGTAATATTTGACTGCGCATCTCGCTTTCATATTCTTCATATGTCATTTTCTCTTTTAAAAGTGCCTTCTTAAGCTCTTCTTCATTAATATTCTTTGTTTCTAAAAATCTTTCTACTGAAGCTTTTAATTCTTTGTCAGAAACTTTAATGTTAAGCCGCTCTGCCTCTTGCTCTGTCAATTTAAATTCAATCAGTTTATTAAGCATATCTGTCTGAAGTTTATTAATAATCTGTCCCTTTTTAGTTTCAGAGTATGCAGTTTTTTCAACTTCAACAAGGTATGGTTTGATTGCTTTATTAAGTTCCACAAGTGTAATTATATCCTCATTTACAACTGCTACAATTTTATCAATGACCTCAGAACGAGATACATTAGAAAAAACACAAACCATTGAAAATATTACCATAAAAATACTGATCTTTTTTACCATATTAAATCACCTTATATTTATTTTTTTTTGGTCTTGTCTAAACCTATTAAAAATTTTTTAAGCTCTTCATTATTTATTTCAACCGGATATCTGGCAACAGCCTCATCAAGCCATGCAGAATATTTTTCTTCGGTTTTCTTTTCCCTGAGCTGAACAATCAATTCGTTTTCACTCAAGTCCTGTTTGCCTTCTTTTTTATATTCATCATAAAAATTAACAACATCTTCAGTTTTTATTACAATTTTCTCTCTCAATTCCTTTTGAATCAATTGATCAATAATAAGTCTGTTTTTAAACCGTTTTTTCCAGAAAGAATACTCAACAGCATTTTTTAAAAGCATATTTTTAAATGTATCATCAGGATAATCCTTTAAAAATATTTGTTCAGCTTTCTTAAAATCTTCTTCTGATATAGCAATGCCTTTTTCACGGGCAGTATGCAACAAGACAATTTCTTCAGACAAATCCCTTACAATCTGTATCACTATAGTATTATACTCTGAAGGATTATCCTTGATATTATAAGTATAGCTTGCCTTTCTAAGTTCAAGTTCCTCGGTGAATTGAGAAGATGTAATAAATATATCCTGTGATTTTAAAACATACGCTTCTATTTTATTTTGATCATGTGTATTGCTGCAACTTGAAAGGAACAGGCATAAAAAGACTAAAATATGCAAAATAATTATTTTATTAAATTGGCTCAACTTTTTTTAAAATCCTGATTAAAAAATTTATAAAAACTATACTTCATAGCTTAACCTTAAACTTCTACCATTTGATTGAGTTTGTTGCAAGATTTTTTATAAATGTTGATGTGTTATTACTCATTTCCGGGCGGTTGTGGATTGCGGTTCACAGATTGAACTATTCTTACAGGCTCTAAATTCCGTTACGCTCAAGACAAAAACTCACTTCGTTCAAACAATTTTTCCTTTTAACCGCTTCACTGCATTAAGACCCTGTACAGAATTGCAATCAATGATTCCCCGCGACCCACAACCACCCTCCCCGGCAAACCGACAAAGCTGTCCAGAGTTGACGTTATAAGGGAACCAAGGAATTACTTTTGCCTGTCTCCTTAAACCTATACATTCAATATTGAGCTAATGTTATAATAAACATTCAGTTTTAAAAATTATTTTTGATTATATTAGTAGGATAACGGAGCTGATCAGACGACTGTTTACTGCATCTACTGAATTTATCTTGTTGGATGTTTGTTTTTAACTCAAATCAACATCTTCAGCCACACCCCGCTTGGCAAACCATTCTTGGAGCCCCTCTAAAGAATCGGTTTTAAAAGGTCCAAAATGTTCAGCAGGCTTTCCATAAATGGATGCCGAGGTCTTCCACTCAAATGTTCTCCTTGGCCACAAAGCAACTGAGCAATCCCAAAAATCCCTGGATACCATGTAATGCTGGTGTGGAAAAAATCCTGCCCAAGATTCCAAAAGTATGTCCTCACTCTTAATATCAATAATTTCGGCGTGACTAATATCTCGCATTGGAGTTTGCTTCCATCCATCAAGTAAAAGCTTCCTTGCATTGTAATCTGTGGCAGGGCCAGACTATCCAAAAATAGTAAGGTGGAAGGCTTCCTGAAGTTTTTCCGTTACGGCATTCCAATCCCGAAAAATTGTCGCATTCTTTACGTAATCTTTATCCTCATCAGGAAAAAATAAGCGCCCTTGAATTAAGTCACTATGGCATACTGGGCACTTTTCACCTGGCCAGCCTAATACATCATGCTCAGCGCATGTCCTGAATGTGACGCAACCGTGTAGGAATCTAATGTCTGGAAGTTTGGCAACACTTCGATTTCTTCTATAGGCCTGTATCAAAAATGGATCCCAATTGAACGTTGCAATGACATCTTTGCCTCGAAGCCCCAAAACCATGTAATCATAAATGGTTGGATGATCAGGCAGTTCCAAACCCTGAAAATAATCTTCTATTAATTTCTCAATGTTCGTAAGTTGTGATTGATAGTTTCCATTCTTTCTTATCCAAGAGAATGAAGACTCAAAATTTCCTTTCGGCGGTTGAGATTCTTGCATCAATTCTTTCCAGGCTTTTCCTAAAATCTCTGGGAGGTCGTCCATCAAAGGAATAGCTCTACCAAACTTATCCCCTTTTGGCATGGCAGCCTTGCTCGCACCCGCACCAAGAATTACAACATGTGGTCGTGGGTTGGCAGATGGTTTTGCTTTCAGCTTGTCTTTCGTAAGTATATTATACATTGCCAGTGATGTTTTACAATTCCTTTCAGACGGTATTAATAAATAGGGGAAACTCATATCGCTTTTTCCTTATTTATCAATAAGATATGAAATCATATAAGTCAATCAATGATTTAGGCCTTATTCATAATTAAAAGCATAGGTCGGATTCAATGGATATCAAAACAGCCAGTGCAGGCCTGCCTGTCTTGCAACGACCGGATTGGCTGCGATTTTTGTAAAAGTTTCAAAGACCTGGAATGCTAAAACCACGAATGTGGTTTAATGGAAGGTGTTTATAAACTTTAAAAAATCGTTCAGCCTCCAGGGAGTGCAAGACAGGCAGGTCGGAACGGGTACTTGTCTATATTTTTTTATAAAGATGACAGGCAACATAATGATCTTGCCCTTTGTCATTTGCTTTTAGAAATGGTTCTTCTTTTTTACAAATATCCATACAATGCCTGCATCTTGTATGGAACCGGCACCCTTTTGGAGGATTCTGTATTGAAGGGATTTCACCTTTAAGTATGATTCTCTTCTTTTTTCTATCAGGATCAGGAAGCGGGATTGCAGATAATAATGCTTCGGTATATGGATGCAGGTGTTTATTATATATGGAATCTGCATCTGCCATTTCAACTATTTTACCTAAATACATTACTGCTATTCTATCAGACACATGTTTTACAACTGCAAGATCATGGGAAATAAACACATATGTAAGTCCCATCTCTTCCTGAAGTTTTAAAAGAAGATTTAAAATTTTTGACTGGACAGAAACATCTAAAGCAGAAACAGGCTCATCACAGACAATAAGTTGAGGGTTCAGGCTTATTGCTCTTGCGATTCCAATACGCTGGCGCTGGCCACCACTGAATTCATGGGGGAATTTAAACATATCTGTTGTTGAAAGACCAACTTTTTCAAGGAGTGTTGCAATCTCATCGTCAATATTAATATCAATATCTTTTTTGTGTATAATATATTTTTCTTTAAGAATTTCTTTAACTGTCTGTCTTGCATCTAAAGATTCAAATGGGTCCTGAAAAATCATCTGGACTTTAAGGCGAAATTTTTTTAATTCTTTTGAGTTAAAAGAAAATATATCCTCTTTATTAAACAGAACATTGCCATCTGTTTTATCATACAGACCTATAATACATCTTCCAAGAGTTGTTTTGCCACAGCCTGACTCTCCTACAAGTCCCAATGTCTCACCCTTTTTTACTGTAAAGGAAATATCATCTACAGCATGGACAAAACCTTTTGGTCTTAAGAAAATACCCTTGTGTACAGGAAAATATTTTTTAAGTCTGGCGACTTCAAGAACTGGCATTTTAGTTTTCCCCGCTATTTACAATATGGCAGACAATAGAATGGTTTAAAGAATGTTCTTTTATATCGGGAATAAGCTTTTCACATATATCTATTTTCTGAGGGCATCTTGGATTAAACCTGCACCCTTGCGGCATATCGCCAAGTGATGGAACCTGGCCTTTTATGGTTGGAAGCTGTGTTTTCCTCTTGCCCCCTTCTTTGTCCCCCAGAGATGGAATTGAATTTAAAAGTCCCTTTGTATAGGGATGGAGAGGATTCTTAAAGAGTTCTTTTACACAAGCTTTTTCAGCAACTCTCCCGGCATACATAACAACTGCTTCATCACAGTTTTCAGCTATTACACCAAGATCATGGGTAATAAGGATAGTTGACATTGAAGAACTGTTCTGAAGTTCTTTGATCAAATCCAAAATCTGGGCCTGAACTGTAACATCCAGAGCAGTTGTCGGCTCATCAGCAATTAAAATGTCTGGTTTGCAGGCAAGTGCCATGGCAATCATTACCCTTTGTCGCATTCCTCCTGAAAGCTGATGAGGAAATAATTGTAAAACTTTTTCAGGCTCAGCAATTTCAACCTTTGCAAGCATTTCAACAGAAGCTTGCTTAATTTGCTTTGAATTCATTGAAGAAAAATGAAGAGTATAAACTTCTTTTATCTGTTTCCCGATTGAATGAACAGGATTTAATGCAGTCATTGGCTCCTGAAATATCATTGCGATCTTTTTTCCTCTGATTTGAGTCATCTTTTCAGGAGAGAAGTCTATAATGTTTTCACCATTAAATAATATTTTACCATTTATAATCTGTCCAGATGGTTTTGGAAGTAACCTCATAATACTCAGTGCTGTAACACTCTTCCCGCATCCAGACTCACCTGCTATCCCTAAAGTTATACCCTTTTTAAGTATAAAACTGGCATTGTCTACTGCATGGATCTTTCCGCGTTCCGTATGAAACGCTACAGAAAGATCCTCAACCTTTAAAATTATTTCATCATTCAATTATCAACTCCTGATCTAAAACTTTCATCTTTAATAATCACAGAATTAAACTTTTCTTTGTTTTTCATGGCTTTAATTGTTTCATCGTGAATCTTTTGATCAAACCAGAACAAACCACCCGCCATTGACCCAAAAGGATCAAAAAGAGAGGTAGATTTTTTTGTACCATGGGATGATGGGAGTTTTAACCATCGCCAATAACCATGCCTGACATAGGGCACCATAAATGTTGGAACAAAAACTGCCTGATCATAAACTTTGCTTTGAATTTGTAAAGACAGAGCTATTCTTTCCTTTTCATCAAGACTTGCCCTGTATTGATCAATCAGTTTGTCTATCTCAGGATCATCAGTATTTGTTATATTATTGGTCTGGGGTTTATGGGCATTGTCTGAATGCCAGAACTGCCAGAAAGCAGGCCTTAAACCTGTACTCCATCCCATCCATGCAACATCGTGTTTTTTCTCAAGAAATTTTTTAAATGTTGCTGACATATCAAGTTTTTGAAGTGTCAATTCAACTCCTGCTTTTTTTGCTTCCTCTTTTAAGACAACAAGTCTTGGAGTATGTTCTTCAAATCCATAAGTAACTTCAACACTGAAACGCTCTTCCCCTTTTATCCATATACCGTCAGAACCGCGCTCCCAGCCTGATTCTTTCATGAGAGATTCAACTTTTTCAATTGAATAGTTTTGGGGTTTAATTTTAGTATTGGAATATTCCCCATATCCCACATAAGCATGATCAAGTCTGAAATAGTCATTCCTCAAAATCTTGGTTATCACCTTTTCAATGTTCATTGCATGGGCAAAAGCATTTCTAACATTAATATCTGAAAAAATCTGTTTATCCTGATTAAGCCACATTCCGTTTGCTGATTGCTGTGTGTCATTAAAGAACCAGATCTTTTCAGCATATCCATCCTCAAAAATTGAAATATTTGATTTTTCATGCCAGTATTCAGGTATTGTAAGAGAGAATATGTCAACTTTCCCTTTTTTAAAATATTCAAAAAGCATGTTATAATCCCTGATTACATTGAAAATCACATGATCCACATTAAATCTGTTTCTAAAATATATTTGATCTTTAGCCCACCAGTCCTTTTTCCTCTGAAATCTTACAAATTTGCCTTTCTGGAAATCAGAAATAATATACGGGCCTGTATTGGGAACAATTTCCCAGTTATATTTATGGATAAAATCTTTATCAAGCTTCTTAAAATAATGCGCAGGAACAGGTGTTATTCCTACAGTCATGTATAGGTCCGGCTTGGCTTTGGTGCTTTTTACGGCAAGAGTGTAATCATCATACACAATTACTTTGTCTATCTCTTTCGTATAATAGTCATTATACCAGGGAGCAATAATGTGTTTTGAGCGCATAAATTCAAGTGCATATACAAAATCCCAGGCTGTTACAGGCTGATTATCAGACCATCTGGCATTTTTATTCAACTTGAAATACATTGTTTTTTTATCATCATCATAGGCCCAGTGTGTTGCAAGCTCAGGAATAATATTTTCAGTATTCGGGTGTATATTGATAAGGCTTAATTGATTATCTAAAATTGCACTTCTGAAACTTCCATTGGAATCAGGTCCCACTGTCCTGAATGTCATGGGAAAGCTTAATATTGATAAACGGAGAACTCCCCCTTTTTCTGCTTTATCTGAAGAAAACAGAAGGTCTTCATTATTTGTAAGCCAGGTTATATTTGAGGGAAGCTTTGCGTATTCTCTTGATTCATTAACTGCATCCGCATTCTCATCACTTTTGACAGCCGCGCTCGTACTTTTTGAATCAATTTGTTTCTGGCTCTCTTTGTCTTGCCCGCATCCAAAAAATATTAAAATGAAAACTAAAAATAGAATTACTCTTTTACTATTTACCATTTCTACTCCAAACAATGTGTAAAATTATTCAATTACCTTGACCACCTTAGCATATTAATATAACATTCATAATATCAATGCCACAAATAATTTGTTAACTCACAAACGATTTTTTAAGGAGTTAAAATAATAAAATGGATTTAGCCTCTTTTATCGGTATTATTTCCGGGATATCTCTCATTATCAGTGCAATACTCTTTGATGGAGATATACATAATTTTATAAATATACCGGGTATGATGATTGTTTTTGGAGGAACACTTGCTACAACACTGCTTACATTCCAGTTCAGGGATGTAACCGCGGCTTTTAAAGCAGCATACTATGTTTTTTCAAAAGA
>JAGLLQ010000168.1 GCA_023140455.1 Desulfobacteraceae bacterium
AAAATAAAAACAGAATCCGGCTTCCTTAAAAAAGCCTGTGGGCTTATTGCAGACGGCTCTTCTGAGGAGGCAATACGAGCTGCTCTCGTAACTGAGATTGAATCTTTACGCCTGAGGCATTATATTGTGCAGGATGTTTTTAGAAAAATGGGGACTTATTCACCTGCCTTTGGAATGCTTGGTACGCTCATAGGGCTTGTACAGATGTTAAGCCATCTTCAGGATCCCTCAAATATAGGCAGTGCAATGGCAACCGCACTATTAACAACTTTTTACGGTTCACTGATATCAACTCTGTTTTTCCTTCCCATAGCCGGTAAACTTAAATCAAGAACAGTCATGGAAGTAATAAACCTTGAAATAATGCTTCAAGGATCAGTTTCTATTCTGGAAAGTACTAATCCTATTATGCTTTATGAAAAGCTCTCTTCCTTTATCTCTGCAAGATTACGTCGGCCATTCAGTCAAATGGATCGCAGGAGAAAAAAATGATAGGAGAAAAAACCTTAAATTCACTTATTCCTGATAATGAGGAACAAGCCTCCTGGCTGATTGTATTTGCAGATATGATGACACTTCTGCTAGTCTTTTTTATATTGCTTTATACACTGTCGTCATTTGAAACTGGAAAATACAAAACTGCTATAAGTAGAATAAAAACACAAATTGAAAACGACTCGGAACTTACAGCTTTTGTAGAGCTCATGGAATTACCTGAAACTCTTGACACCCAGATTGTGATTGAAGATATCACAGGTTTGCGATCACGAAAAGAAAACCTTATTAAGGATATTAAAAAATTTGCAGCCATAGGCGGTAAAACAAATGACATTGCAACCCATGTTCTTAAAGGGAAAATTATTGTTCGGATAAAAGGAGAAGCTCTTTTTAAATCCTCAAAAGCTGAACTTAACAAAAACGCTTTATCAATGCTTGATGAAATTGTAAAAGTCCTGTTTGACTACCCTGAATATAACATAAATATTAAAGGCCACACTGATGATGTCCCGATATCCACTGAGAAATTTCCTTCTAACTGGGAGCTATCTGCAGTAAGAGCTACAAGTGTACTAAAACATCTTATTAAAAGAGGAGTTGACCCTGAAAGGCTGACTGCAACAGGGTATGGTAAAATATTGCCACTTATATCAAATGATACAGAGGAACACAGAGCTTTAAACAGGAGGGTAGAATTTGTTCTGGAAAAAAAAGAAAACCTCTACTGAAAAATTCACACATGAATCTTCAGACAAACGAGGGACTTTCAGGTTTGAATTTGCTAAAGACAACAACTTTCAAATCGAGTTTAAAGGAAGTACACTTATCCCTGTTAATCTTTCTGCATCAGGCATGTCATTTAAGGGTAACGGGCTTACAACCGGTGACAATGGTATAGTAAAATTTTTTTTTACATTTACAAACATTAAATCGCCTGCTTCAATCAAACTTGAAATCGAAATAATAAGAATAGATGAAAGCAATATATGCCATGCAATATTTATAAATATCTCAGAAGATAATAAAGAGATAATCCATAAATATATTTTAGAAAAACAAAAAGAAAAGATTAGAGCAAGTAAGAACAAATGATACTTCATGTTGACATGGACGCATTTTTTGCATCTGTGGAACAGAGAGATAACCCTGAGTTAAAGGGTAAACCTGTTGTTGTCGGGGGCAATTCAAAAAGAAGTGTTGTTTCAGCGGCTAGTTATGAAGCAAGAAAGTATGGAATACGTTCTGCAATGCCTATATTCAAGGCAAAACAGGAATGCAAAAACCTTTGCATAGTGCCTGTTAATATGAAAAAATATATATACGAATCAAAAAAAATAATGGATATTTTCATGACATATTCGCCTTTTGTTGAGCAAACTTCAGTTGACGAGGCATATATTGATATCAAAGGCTGTGAAAGGCTCTTTGGAGATCATACAAAAATTATCATGGATATAAAAAACAGAATAAAAAATGAACGCTCGCTGACTTGTTCCATAGGTGCTGCCCCAATAAGGTTTCTTGCCAAAATAGCTTCTGACATAAACAAACCTGATGGTATATTTATTATTGAACAAGAAATTGTAAGTGATTTTGTGAAAAATATTGATATAAAAAAAATTTCAGGTGTGGGCAAAAAAACTTATGAGCAGATGAAAATTTTAAACATTAAAAAACTAGGCGATGTTCAAAAATTCAGTTCTACTCTTTTGCAAAAAAAATTTGGTACATTTGGGACAAAACTTGTTGAGTATTCAAATTGTATTGATACAACACCCATAGACTCAACTGTTAGTCCAACTATAAAACGAAAATCTATTTCAAGCGAATCAACACTTTCAAAGGACACAAATGAGATAGAAACCATTAAAAACCAACTTCTTTTGCATTCCAAAGATGTTGGGAGGCAATTGAGAAAAAAAGATATGATGACAAATAATGTCGCAATTAAGTTCAAATTTTCTGATTTTTCTCAAGTGACGAGACAAAAAACTATTACTGCTCCAATCTCGTCAACCCAGTCAATATATAGAGAAACGTTAAGTCTATTAAGTAAAATAGAGATTAAAAAAAAGATACGACTTGTTGGTGTGAATGTTGCATGCCTTAATAAACAGGTTGAACATTTTCAGTTGGAGCTTTTAAATGAAGTCCGTGAACAAACTGAAAAATGGGAAAAAGTTGATAAGGCTATTGATTCGATATCAGAAAAATTCGGCACCAGTATTATCAAAAATGCAACATTAAAAGATTAAACATGAGGCCTCAACACAACATCATAGGAGTTAAAAATGTCATCAGACAACATTCAAATACACGTTCTTATTTCAGGTATAGTCCAGGGTGTATTTTTCAGAGCTGAAACTCAAAAAGCTGC
>JAGLLQ010000169.1 GCA_023140455.1 Desulfobacteraceae bacterium
GAAGCAGTATTTGAAGGCACCAAAGAAGATGTTGATAAGGTTGTAGAGTGGTGCCATCAAGGTTCTGATCCTGCTTTTGTCACCAATGTTGAAACAAAAGAGCAGAGTCCTTTATCAAATTTTGATAAATTTGAAATTAACTAACCGGTTTCCTGCTATTGGCTCTCATTTTTCTTTAAACTTTTTTTCAATGCTGCTGAATGGACATCGGCTGCCATATGAACAGGGCTGTGGTCATATATAGGATCCCATGATCCAGGATCTGCAGAGCAGAAAAACTGAACTTCAAGCCCGAATCTGGTTAGAGCATCATCAATTGGCAGGCCTTCAACCTTTTTTGCAGCATCCCATGTAGCACCGCATGGCGCACCTCTGAACACTTCAATCTTTTTAATGTAGTCACCATCGGTAGTAACATCTATTTCAGGATATCCAAACATTTCACTATAATCACCAAGGCGGACCCGCCTTGAAAGTGAGCATCATGTCGGAGGACATATAGCATTCGGCTTTGTAATTTTTTTCCCTGAACTGACTACTTGTATATCCTGATTTCCGCACAAATCTGCAAGGTCTTCTGCAAGATCAGGATGTTTTAAAAAATCAAGAACAATATCTGCATCTATCTTGTCTGGTAGATACTCAAATCCATCATCAATAATTGGCGGAAGATTAGTTTCAATATCAATAATTTGAACTTCAAATCTATCCTTGCCAAATCTTTTTATTCCATGAGCTTTTCTCTCTCCAGCTCCATTCTGTTGTATAATCAAAACCTTTTGCATTTTAAAATCCTAAATCCTCATTTATCAGTACAATTTTAATTCTCTTCTTAGGCAGGCACTTTTCAGTTATTGTCCATGTATTACAGATTCTATCAGGACTGCTGCAGTCCTGGCAAAAACCCTTTTTAACGCAGGGCGTTTTCTTATCAAGATTCATTGTATTAACAGGAGCTGCATAATTTTTAATCCTGTACATTGCATCATCAAGATCTCCGCATATTTTATTTCTGCCGATAAACAGAATAACATTTTTAGGGCCCCAGGTAATTGCAGCCACTCTGTTTCCAATCATATCCAGATTAACCAACTGCCCTTCTTCTGTTACAGCATTTGTTCCTGTTATAAAAAGGTCAACCATTAGAGATTGCCTGCGAAGGCCCATCTGCTCCTCAAAAGTAAAACTCTTATCAAAAGTATTAATAACTTCATACTTTTCATCATCTTTTAAAGCATGGAAAAGCCCTGTAGATACAAAAGACACAGAACCACCCCAGGAAACACTTTTAACATCAAGATTCGGAATAATTTTTTCCAATGCAATATCTTTTGCCTTTTCGGCATTCTGGGCAATAAAAACTTCAAAGTTATTTTTTTCAAGACTCTCTTTAACATCTTCAAGCTTAAGATTCCAAAAATTATCAATAGGGTTTTTCATATATATCCTCCACATTTAATTAATACACAATTTGCTCTTTATAATAAAAATCTACTAATTTAACTTAAATTACCTTTTTTATGCAATAATAAACCTCATTCAATACAAAGGATACAAAAAAATTTAAAAATGAATAAAAAACCTTTATTAGGAGCTCATTTTTCAACTGCGGGCGGGCTTGAAAATGCAATCTACAGTGCACATAAATACAGATGTTCAACACTGCAAATTTTTACAAGAAATGCAAGATCATGGAAAACAAAGAAGCTTTCCTTGGATGAAATAGAGAAATTTAATAGAGCAAAAAAAGAAACAGGCATTTCAAGGATCATTTCCCATGCATCTTATTTAATTAATATTGCTTCAAATGATAAAGATAAATATGGAAAATCTATAAACGCTCTTAAAAATGAATTAATTCGATCATCAAAACTTGGTATAGAATCTGTTGTTCTCCACCCGGGATCTCATTTAAATCAAGGTGAAAAAAACGGAATAGAGATTGTGGTTGGAACAATAAATTCGATTTATTCCGGAGCTGATAATATATCTGCACGCTTAATTCTTGAGACAACAGCCGGACAGGGAACAAATTTAGGGTATCAATTTGAACAACTTGCAGAAATGATAGATAAAACTAATATTGCTGCAAAAGTCGGAGTATGTCTTGATACCTGTCATATCTTTGCTGCAGGCTATGATATAAGTACATCGAATGCTTGTGTAAAGACATTTAAAAAATTTGATTCAATTATTGGTTTAAAACATCTATCTGTTTTACATTTAAATGATTCTTTACATGAACTTGGATCAAAAAAAGACAGACATGCTCATATTGGCAAGGGTTACATTGGTGATGATGCATTTAATTTTATTATGCAGGATTCAAGATTTGATAACATCCCAAAAATCCTTGAAACACCTAAAAACGATGAAAAAGATAATACAAAAGATATGGACAGGGTAAATCTTGAAAAACTACAAAATGCCGGCAAGGCTCTTGCCTCTTAATCCAAACCTTTCAACAGCTTTTGCAATTTTTTTTGAAGGTTCCAGCAAAGGTGCATGAAAAGATTTTTCCCTTGCATCAATTACTAAAGGAGCAATACATCCCCAATGTTTAAATCTGATAAAACTATTGGCACCATAAATATCATGGGAAGGATTTGATTTTGTAAAAACAGTCCATAAAAAATTTGAAAATCTGGAACAAATATGTTCCGGATTATCCACAATCACTAATAAAGGCAAGCTCTCCATTATTTCAATATTATCAAAAGAAGTTAAGAGGCAATCTATCTCTTTTATGGCTTTATCATAATTTAAAAATTTCGGGCCTTTCATTGCTATAATTCCCGGGGCTGCCATTTGAGGGTTGGAAAAACTTGAATCAAAAGAAAAAGCTGCAGGTATTTCTTTACTCAACTCTCTCTTTTTCTCTCCTGCTGCTGCCATAATCACTTTTGAACCTTTGTTTATCTTTTCTGATGAATAATCAAGAGTATCCATTGTAGTGCTGGTCTGGAAATGAAGGTCGCGGGAGAAATCTATTCTTTCGAGAATATGAAGGATAAATTCTTTCTCATTGGATATATCAAGATTTGGATTGTCTTCATGGGCACAAATTAAAAGGTATTTTGCAAGAGAAAGCTGTCCTGTACCCAGTATAGCATTTGCATGTGTGAGAAGTTCTCTTGGTTTTCTCTCTTTATAAGGCAGATAGCGTTCATGTGCTTTTGCCAGAAGAAGCGGATGAACACCTGCTACATCCACTGCATGAATTCTTGTTACTCCGGGGATTGATTTTGGAATTTCAGGTTCGGTAAGTTCATGGATCAACCTTCCGAACACTGTGTCTTCCTGGGGAGGCTGTCCCACTACTGTAAATGGATAAATAGCATCTTTTCTATGCCAGACTGATTCAACCTCAAGGTATGGGAAATCATGTTCCAGAGAATAATATCCAAGATGATCTCCAAAAGGACCTTCTCTTTTTGTTTTACCCGGAACAATCTTTCCGGTTATACAAAAATCTGCGTCCGCAGATACAATAAATCCATTTCTTACACAATACCTAAAATTTCTACCTGCCAAAGCACCTGCAAAGCACAATTCCGACATATTTTCAGGCATGGGCATTACAGCTGCAAATGCATGGG
>JAGLLQ010000017.1 GCA_023140455.1 Desulfobacteraceae bacterium
ATCGCCCATGACTTTAACAATCTTCTTTTCCCAATCATGGGGAACACTGAAATACTTATGATAGAAATGCCTAAAGACAACCCACTGCAGGAAAACCTTCAAGAAATCATGACTGTAACTATGAGAGCAAGCGATCTTGCACAACAAATACTCACTTTTGCACGCCCTGAAAGCTATAAAATACAACCGATAGAACTTCAGCCTATTATTATTGAAACACTAAAGCTTATGCGGTCAACAATACCGACAAATATTAAAATAAAGCAGGATATTGAAAAGGATTGCGGTATAATTGAAGCTGACCCCACACATATTAATCAAATTATCATGAACCTTTCAACCAATGCATATCATGCCATGGAGGAGAATCCTAAAGGAGAGATTACAGTCATCCTGAAAAAAATCTTTATTAATGAAACTTACAAAATAAGCTCTGATCTAAAATCAGGCGAATATGCATGCTTATCAATAGCTGACACAGGTATAGGCATACATAAAGATGATATTGAAAAGATCTTTGACCCCTTTTTCACAACTAAGGGTAAAGGCAAAGGAACCGGCATGGGGCTCTCTGTAGTACATGGTATTGTTACAAGTATGAAGGGTATAATAAAAGTTTTCAGTGAGCCTGGCAAAGGAGCAGAATTTTGTATTTACCTGCCCATATCAAAAAATCCTGTTAAAAAAGAAAAAACCCACACCGTTGAACAAATTAAGACCGGGACTGAAAGAATTTTTTTGGTTGATGATGAAGAAACTATTGTTAAAATGGAAAAAACAATATTAGAAGGACTTGGCTATAAAGTCACAGCACATACCAGTAGCACCAAGGCTCTTAAAACTTTTACTTTAATGCCTGATAAATTTGATATAGTTATAACAGATATGGCAATGCCGGACATGTCAGGAGATATACTTGCTGCTGAAATGAAAAAAATACGCCCGGATATTCCAATAGTTCTTTGTACTGGATTCAGCAATAAAATATCAAAGGAAAAAGCGAAATCCATGGGCTTTAAAGGCTTTCTTCTTAAACCTATTACAATGGAAAAAATTTCAATAAAAATACGCCGGGTACTTGATGGAAAGTAATTGAAACTTTCTACTTTAAAGTTATAAAGGTCTCTGGTAAAGTCAATTTGATGAAAAATAAAAAACTTAGTATTTCAGTATCAGAAAATTCATTAGAAACCATCTTCTTTTTTAAAGGTAATCTTGATGCAGAGGGTGTTGCAGGAATCTGGAACAAAGCAAAGCAATTTATTCTGCAGGATTCATCTGAAACTTTAGCTTTTGACTTTTCTGAAGTACTGACTATTGATTCTGCCGGTGCATCTTTAATTTTACACCTCGAAGACTTAAGATCGAAACAATCTGCTAAAAAAAATTCTATAAAATTTGTTAACATTGACTCAAAACATGAACAGACATTAGAACTTTGCAGAAACAACTTCACTGAATCGAACAAACTAATTGTCCACAAGCAACAAGATGATTTCATTACTTCAACAGGTAAACAAACTTTTTCATTTGTTGAGGAACTTTCTGCTACAGCATCATTTACAGGTGAAATAACAACAGCAATTATTAAAACCATATTAAAACCACGTTCATTCAGGTGGAAAGAATTTTTTTTAATCTTTGAAAAAACAGGGGTTGACGCTCTTTTTATTGTTGCATTGATAAGTTTTATTGTAGGACTTGTTATGGCTTTTCAAGCTGCTATGCCCATGCGTATGTTCGGGGCTGAAATATATGTTGCAAACCTTATTGGACTATCTGTTACAAGAGAACTTGG
>JAGLLQ010000170.1 GCA_023140455.1 Desulfobacteraceae bacterium
AGGTTATTATGAAAAAATCAATCATCATCATCAGTTCACTACTTACTATTGCACTTGTGGCAGGTAGTGTGTTTGCAGCAGGTCCTGGTAAAAGAAGCGGTAAGGGCCAGGGAATGGGTTATAATCAACAAAATACATTAAATAATCTGTCCCAGGAGCAAAAAGATGAACTTTTTGCACTTCGTCAGAAATTTATTGATGAAACCTATGAATTAAGAGCTGGGAAAATGCAAAAACAACAGGAAATGAGAATGCTCATGGAAACATCAAATCCTGATAGAGGCAAAATTGACAAACTATCTGAGAAAATCACTGATTATCAGAAACAAATAAGAGATAAGCGAATTGACTTTCAATTGGCTGCAAAAAAAATAGCACCTGAGCTTGGAATGGGCCAAGGGTTCAGACAAGGTTGCGGCAGACAGTATCAAGGCAGCGGTCAAGGTAGTCAAAATGGTTGCCAGGGACAGGGCGGAGGCTGCAGACGATATATTAATTAATATCTAACTAAATTCTCTCCTGAAAAGCCCGGAATAATGTGATATTGTTCCGGGCTTTTTTATTTATTTTCAGACATTAGTCAGTCAGGCAATTTAACAGTTTTCATAATAAGTCAGTAATAAAAGTTAAATGTGGCTGAATATTTATTCCCTGAAACTCAGCTGATATTCAAGCCGTGAAAAGAAAGACAATCAGACCCAGGCATGGGTTATGTTAATATAATAAATTATGCTTGACACGATGTTCATAAATAAGCTCTAGTATACAGCTATATATTTAATTTCATATTTAAAGGAGATTGGTAAATGCCTGAAAGCAACAGTTTTAATAAATATTTTGAACCTACTTATTTTATTGACAGCGATTCAAGTATTATAAAAACTTTTGCCAAAGAAGTGTGCCAAAATGAAGTTGATCCTGTAAAAAAGGCGATTAAACTTTACTATGCTGTCAGAGATGGTATCAAATATGATCCCTACAGTATGGAAGATTCCCGTTCTAGTATGGTTGCAAGCACAATTTTACAAAGAAAATTCGGATACTGCGTAGCTAAAGCTGTTGTATTGACAGCATTGGCAAGAAGCCAGCAAATACCTGTACGCCTGGGATTTGCAGATGTGAAAAACCATATAAATTCTGAAAGACTTAAGGCACTAATGGAGACAGATCTGTTTGTTTACCATGGATTTGTGGAATTGTATCTTAATGAGAAATGGGTTAAAGCTACACCTGCATTTGACCTGAGCCTTTGCGAAAAAGCCTTTATAAAACCACTTGAATTTGACGGCACCTTTGATTCAATTTTTCATGAATTTAACACTAAAGGCAGTAAGCATATGGAATATGTAAAAGACCACGGACATTTTGCAGACCTTCCATATGACAGGATCATGAAAGCAGGTAAAGAACACTACCCGCTTTATTTTAAAAATCTTGAAAGGCGCGGTAAAGATTTTTCTTCGGAAACCATCCGTAATGATTAGAAATTACATTTTATTAATACGAAAAAATAAAAATTCGTACTTCAAATAAACTCTTTGTTTTAAAGTATCAGTATGGTATTCTCCTATATAGTAAACAGGTCATAATAGTATTATTGATGTTTTATTTCTGCCATTTAAAAGAGAGAACAAGTGGATAGCAGCACCAATCTTACAAAGATTTTAGTTATTGACGATGAAGCAACCATTCGACAAAGTTTCAGCGATTATTTAGAAGATCATGATTTTAAAGTACTGACTGCTGAAAATGGTTGTATTGGGCTTGAGCTTATTGAAAAAGAGAAGCCTCAAATGGTGCTTGTGGATTTGCGTATGCCGGAAGTGAATGGCCTTGACGTACTTAAACTAAGTAATGAGTTTGCTCCTGAGATACCCAAAATTGTGATTTCAGGTGCAAATCAAATCAGTGATGTAGTGAGAGCGTTGCGATATGGCGCGTGGGATTATCTGGAGAAACCGGTAAAAGATTTGTCCATTCTGAAACATGCTGTAACAAAGGCCCTGGAAAAAGCACAGCTTTTAAGTGAAAATCGTGAATACCAAGAGCATCTGGAAGCTATGGTGCAGGAACGAACTCAGGAACTTGAACAGGCTAATATACATCTTTCCAATATTAATACTCGTTTAAAAAGAATTGTTGAAACAACACATGGATTGTCCGCTATTGTGGAGACTGATCATTTCGGGGTTAAAATACTTGATGAGTTTGCCCATCATATGCTCGCAACTGGTGGCAGTCTTTATTTTGTTGAAAATGACGGCCTGAGGAGGATGCATTCTTTGGATCCAGGCCATGCTCCTGATTTTCTTCCCTTTCCCCTGTCAAAACATTCGGTTTTAAGTAAAGTGCTGGAGAGTGGCAAGCCTATTCTGGTGCAAGATGTGATAAATGATAAGGCATATAAATCCAGTGGATGGAATGGTTATAAAGATGGCTCTCTTCTATCATTTCCTATTCCGGATAATTTGGGAAATACAATAGGTGTTTTGACTCTGCACAGCAAGATTGAACCTCCCTTTATTGAACAGGATAAGGAGATTGGTGCAATACTTGCCTCATATAGTTGTGAAACCTTGAGGGCAGTACAGGCGTTTGAAGCATTACAGAAAAGTGAAAAACAATATAGAAGCTTATTTGAGAAAAGCAATGATGCTATTTTTGTTGTAGAAAAAGGTACGGGCAAATATCTTGATGCCAATAAGGCTGCTGCAGAACTGACTGGCAGACCGGTAGAGGAAATAAAAAACCTGACCACACAGGATATTACTCCTGAAGGTGCAGGCAAACGAATTTTGACTATCACAGATTCCAATAATCCCGAAGATCTGGGGAATGTGACTTATTGCAGACCTGATAATACTTTAAGGATTGCTAAACTCAGCGCAGTCGCATTAGGAGACAATGCAGTGATCGGTATTGCAAGGGATATTACTCAAGATCTGGAGATAGAAAAGCAATTGCGTCAGTCGCAGAAGATGGAGGCGATCGGGACTCTTGCAGGAGGAGTTGCCCATGATTTTAATAATATATTATCTGGTATTTTCGGTTATGCCCAGCTGGCTAAAATGAATATTGATGATACTGACCAGGTAAAAATAAATATTGATCAGGTTATTAAAGGTGCACAAAGGGCAACTGATCTGGTCCAGCAAATTTTAACATTCAGCAGACAGAAAGAAGATCAAAAGACATCTCTTAAACTATCTATTGTAGTTAAAGAGGCGATAAAATTTGTGAGATCTTCTATTCCTGTGACAATTAAAATAAAGGAAAATATTTCGTCTAGATCAATGATATTGGCAGATTCAACACAGGCACACCAGGTTGTCATGAATCTTTGTACAAATGCTTACCACGCAATGAATGAATCAGGTGGTACACTGACGGTTGCTTTGACTGATACTGAGGTAAAGCAATCAGACTATGCTGTTGGGATGAATATCATCTCTGGAAATTATGTAAAACTTGAAGTAAGTGATACAGGGCATGGTATGGATACAACAATACTCGAAAAAATATTTGATCCCTACTATACTACAAAAAAACCTGATAAGGGTACTGGCCTTGGTCTGGCCGTGGTTGACGGGATTGTTAAAAAGCATAATGGCTTTATAAAAGCATATAGTGAAATCGGTCACGGCTCAACTTTTCAGGTATTCTGGCCAATAATTGAAAAAGATGAGCCTGATAATATTTCAGAGAACAAGAAAGCTGCCCTGCCAAAAGGGACAGAACAGATCATGCTGGTGGATGATGAAACTGATATTATTGTTCCAATAAAGGCTATTTTTGAAAGGCAGGGGTATAAAGTAACAACCTTTGAAGACGGATTGTCAGCATTAGATGCATTTACAGAAAACCCTGATCAATTTGATATAGTGATAACTGACATGACTATGCCCCAAATGACTGGTGACGAACTTGCAGTAAGGATTTTGAAAATTCGAAGCAATGTTCCAATTATACTCTGCACAGGATATAACGAACAATTTACTGAAGCAAAAGCTTTTGAAATCGGTATTAGTAAATATGTCCAAAAGCCGATTCCCGCCTTGAAATTACTTACTTTAACCCGTGAAATGCTTGACAGGTATGAAAAACATTGATAAGGCTCTTTTAACTGATTATTAAGCTGTCTTTATACAAGCAGGAAATGCCTTGTTTCAATGATAGGAGAGTTGAATGGCAAAGAAAAGTTCTAAAAGCATACTATCTTCAGGAGTTGAGGGGTTTTCTCCTGCTAATCCTGAAGAACGAAAAGCATTGAAAAGTATTTTCACAATTTTACTTAAATCTTCCCGTGTTGATTTTTTTCATTACCGCCATACAACTATTTTAAGAAGAATGTCAAGGCGCATGGCCTTGTGTAAAAAAGGCAGCTATGCTGATTATCTATGCTATCTTCAAGACAATATAGCAGAAGTTGAGCAATTATATGATGACCTTTTACTTTCATATACTCAGTTTTTCCGTGACCCGCATATCTTTGAGGAACTCAAAAAAACGATATGTCCACAGATCGTAAAGGACAGGTCTGCAAGAACTCCAATTAGAATCTGGGTTCCAGGATGTTCAACCGGCGAAGAAGTATATTCATTGGCAATGTGTATTTATGAATTCCTTGAAGAAAGTAAATCAAAAGTAACAGTACAATTTTTTGGCACAGATCTTGTTGAGCGGCATATTACAAAAGCACGTATGGGGTTTTATTCTGATAGAATCACCAATGAAGTATCTAAAGAAAGACTTGAGAAGTTTTTTGACAAGACATCCAAAGGCTGGAAAGTAACCAAACATATTCGGGAAATGTGTGTATTTGCAATTCAGAATATCACGCAAGATCCACCGCTTTCCAATATCGACCTCGTGAGTTGCCGGAACGTACTTATCTATTTTGATGCAGTTTTCCAGGAAATAGCCATACCTCTTTTTCATTTTGCCCTTAGATCTTCAGGTTTTTTGCTGCTTGGAACATCTGAAACAATGGGACGGTTTCCACAATTATTCAATGCTGTAGACCAGAAAAATAATTTGTATATAAAACGCATTCCCAGTGTTAAACCTGATTATAAATTTCCTGTTTATCCAACTTTTTCAAAACTGACAAAATTTGCAAAAATAAGAAATACAGATGGGAATTCATCTATGAAAGATAATGACACAGTGAGTTCCTCAGAGATCAGACAGCAGATTAATAATATGCTCCTTGACAACTATATGCCGCCAGGTGTGCTCATAGACAGCAGTATGCAAATAAGTCAGTTTATCGGACATACTTTTCCATATTTGGGACCTGTGAGTGGTGAGGCAAGTCTTAAATTGTCCAAAATGGCCGGGGAAGGCTTGATGCCTGACCTCTATGTGGCTATAGAAGAAGTAAAAAAACAAAAGGAGAAAATAAAGAAACGAAATATCAGTTTTAAACAAAATGGCAAAGTTATTATTACTGATATCAGTGTTATTCCTGTTTCAGATTCAAATACAGATGAAACAAGTTTTCTTATTTTATTTGAAAAGCCGGAATTGCCACAAGCCTCAGAAATAAGCAATATTGCACAAAAAGAGCATGCAGATGATGAACTGTCATATTTAAAACAGGAACTTCAGCTAACAAAAGAGCATTTACAGTCAATTATTGAAGAAAAGGATGAGGTCAATCAGGAACTATGGTCTGCCAATGAAGAAGTTCAGTCAACCAATGAAGAATTACAGAGTGTTAACGAAGAAATGGAGGCAGCTAAAGAGGAATTGGAATCAACCAATGAAGAGCTGATAGCTCTTAATGAAGAGTTGCAGACAAAGAATATAGAATTGACTGCTTCAAAAGAGTTTGCTGTAAATCTTCTGGAAACTGCTAATACAATTGTATTGACACTGGATACTTCTGCTGCCATCATAACCTTTAATAAATATGCAGAAGAATTGACCGGATATAAAAAAGAAGATGTCATCGGAAGGAACTGGTTTGATCTTTTTATTCCCTTACAAGATAAGGAAGAAATGCCCAGGGTTTTTATTGAAGCTTTAAAGAATATGCCTGAAGTATCGCAATATGAAAATCGCATTGTGTTGAAAAGCGGTATGGAACGAATGATAAGCTGGAACAATAATGTTTTGCGAGATGAGTTTGGAAAGATTAATGGTGTTTTATCGATTGGGATAGACATAACAGAACAAAAGCTATCAGAAAAGGAAAAAATAAAAGCTCAGCAATATG
>JAGLLQ010000171.1 GCA_023140455.1 Desulfobacteraceae bacterium
GTTCCCAGAGAAAATATTTAAGAGGCCTTGCCCATAACCTTAAACCTTCTGCATATATAGGGCAGAAAGGGATTACAGAGGGGCTTATAGAAGAGATTAATATTGCACTTGAAGCTTCTGAACTCATTAAAGTCAAGTTTGTTGATTTTAAGGAAAAAGAGGTTAAAAAAGAACTTATTCAGGACATTGCAAATAGTGTTAAAGGTGAAACAGCAGGTATAATCGGGCATGTTGCAATCTATTATCGTCAGAATAAGGATAAAAAAAAGCAAAAAATAAAACTGCCAAAATAGCAGGCTTTAATCAGGTTATCTTCTGGGTCTGAAACCCTGACCTAACACCTCATGAACATTGTTAATTATAATAAAGGCATGGGGATCGATCTGTTCAACTATATCAGTGAGCAAAGCAATCTCCTTGCGGGTTATTACAGTGTATAGAACTTCTCTTTCCTGATTGGAATAAAGACCCTTACCGTGGAGCGCTGTTGCACCACGGCTGAGTTTGTTTATGATTTCTTTTGAAATTTCATCATACTTTTGAGAGATGATTATGGCAGAATTTGCATAATCAAATCCTTCGATAATTACATCCACAAGCTTTGCTGCTACAAAAAGAAGTACAAATGCATATAGAGTGAGTGTGAGCGCCGGCTTGTCAGGTGATATGCCGGTAAGATGAATTACAATCCCCCCAAAAGATATTATAAAAAAGTCTGTAAACATGAAAACATAGCCTGGTTTTAACCCAAGTTTTTTCTGGGCTATGGCAGCTAAGATATCTGTACCACCTGTTGTCCCTCTGAACTTAAACACAAGTCCAAGTCCGGCTCCAACCAGTATAGCGCCGGTTATGATAAAGAGAAAGAAGTCATTCCCAAGCATATTTTGAATTGGCTGGTATTCATGTGGCCTAATAGAAGAAAGCCCTGGAATCTGACCTCTTAAAAGATCAATGAAAAAAGAAGTTATTGAAAATCCATAAAATGTTCTTATTCCGAACTGTCTGCCAAGGACTTTATATCCCCATATGAAAAGAGGAATATTGATAAGCCATACAGCAAGTCCGATGCTTATTTTGCCATGGGTTGCATAATTGATTGCTACTCCAAGTCCTGTTACTCCCCCGGGAATAACTCTTGCTTCAACCATGAATAAAGAGATCCCTGAAGCAAGGAGAAAAGAACCAATGGTTATTGCTGAATAATCCCTAAAAGCTTTTATATTGAATGTCATTTTGTTATAGTCCTGTAAAAAATATTTGATTATACTGTAAATGGTTATAGATAAATGTCAAGCATCAATTATTGAGGCAAAGAAATGAGCGATACAGATAGAAATAAAAACAGACATATCAGCATCAAAAGCCTTTGCGGTAATTTTATGAAACTTGATGGTGGATCAATGTTTGGCAATGCTCCAAAAGCATTATGGCAAAAATGGATTAAACCTGATGAACAAAATTTGATTGACATAGGATCAAGGTCTCTTTTAATTGAAACACAAGAACATAAGATCCTTTTTGAAACTGGTGCGGGGGCATATTTGTCTCCTGATATGAAAAAAAGATTTTCTGTTTTAGATGATGATCACATTCTTCTTCAATCTTTAAGAGAACATGGGCTTGATCATACAGATATAACTCATATTATCCTGTCCCATCTTCATTTTGATCATGCGGGAGGATTGTTAAAACAATGGCAAAAAGAGAAAGATCCAGAGTTACTCTTCCCGAATGCTCAATATATTGTTGGGAAATCCAACTTTGAAAGATCATGCTCCCCACATATAAGAGATCGTGCCTCGTTTATCCCGGAGTTGAACGCTCTTCTTGAAAATAGTAATCAACTTGTTTTACAAAAAAATGGTGATAATCTTGTTTTTGGCGATGTTAAGATAGACTTTATTGAATCCAATGGACACACCCCCGGGATGCTGCTCTCAGATATTTTAGTACATGATTTGAGGATAATTTTTATGGGAGACCTGATACCCGGATATCCTTGGGTAAACTTGCCAATTACAATGGGATATGACAGAAATCCTGAACAGCTTATTAACGAAAAATTAAAAATTCTTGAAAGAGCTTATAATAATAAGGCATTTCTTTTTTTCACCCATGATCCAGTGTTTGCTGTTTCAAAATTAGGCTTTGATGAAAAGAGAAAAAGATATATTCCTGAGTATCCGGAAGAAGAATTTCAGAGAATAGTTACAGTATAGGATAATAGATCAGGCAATAAAATTTACAATCCTTTGTTCTGACCAGTAAATCTTCTCTTTATTAAAAGTGATAAATCCCACATGGCCTCCAGATTCAGGCATATCAAGAGTGATATTCTTATTATTTTTGCTCTCTTTGATCGGATAACATGAATTTGATAAAAAAGGATCATTTTTTGCATTTAAAATAAGGGTTGGAATTTCAATATTCGGGATAAACTGCTTGCTGCTGCACTTTTCCCAGTAATCCAATGCATTTTCAAAGCCATGTATCGGTGCAGTATATCTGTCATCAAACTCTTCAAAATTTTTAATCTTATTAAAATCTTTATCATCAATTTGGCCCGGCATAAGAGCCATTTTATCTTTGATTTTGTTATGGAACATTATTAAAAAGCGCTTCATGTAGATTGTATTCTTAAATTTTGCAAGACATGCTGAACTATCTTCCAAATTACATGGCACTGACATTACCGCTGCTTTTTTTATTATTGGATCAACCTTGTCCCTTCCTAAATAAACAAGAGTCATATTCCCGCCAATACTGAACCCGATAAGAGCAATTTCATTATATCTTTGTTGTTGTTTGGCATGCTTGATTGTCAGTGCAATATCATCAGTATAGCCGCTGTGATAGGTTTTAAGAAGCCTGTTTGGCTCTCCGCTGCATCCTCTGAAATTTAGAACAAGGGCATCCCATCCATTTTTGTTCAGAGCATTTACCATGCCTTTTACATATTTTCTATTGGAGCTTCCTTCCAATCCATGGGATATAATGGCAAGTTGTTTACTTTTTACAACAGACCAGTCAAGGTCAATAAAATCATTATCCGGGGTTTGGATACGCTCTCTTTCATAGAAAACAGGAAGGGTTTTTCTGAAAACACTTGGCACTATACTCTGAACATGGGCGTTATTTAATAGCAACGGTGCTTTATAACCTGCTTGACAACCAGAGCGCATAATGTATATTCTTTTTCCTCTATTTAATAATTTATGAATTTGGTATAATACACAATTTTAGAGTTAAATTACAAGGAAGGAAAATTTTAAGATATGAAGGTAGGCATAATAGGTCTTCCCCAGACAGGAAAGAAAACCTTATTTCAGATTTTAACCGGCACAGAAATCAAAGAAGACAGGAAAAAACCGAAAGTATTGCCGGGGATTGCTGATATTATAGACTCGCGATTTGATACACTTGTTCAAATGTATTCGCCCAAAAAGGTTGCCCATGCACGTATCGACTTAGCACTCCTTGAGACCATGGAAAAAGAGGCTATATCCAAAGGTACGATTTTTAAGGACATTGCAGACATGGATGCTATATGTCATGTGGTCAGAAGTTTTGAAGATGAGGCTGTATACCATACAGATGGTTCTGTTGATGCTGTGCGTGATGTTGAGATGGTAAACAGTGAACTCATTATCCATGATCAGATATTTGCAGAAAAGAGAATAGAACGTATTCAGGAGATGGTAAAGAAAATAAAAGATGAAGACCAGCTCAAAGAACTTGCTTTAATGCAGAAGATCAAAGAGCATCTTGAGCTTGAGAAACCATTAAGACTCATGGAATTTTCAAGTGATGATGAAC
>JAGLLQ010000172.1 GCA_023140455.1 Desulfobacteraceae bacterium
AAAAATCAATTCCGGGTGGTTGCTTATCAAGCGGAACCGAATCAGGCTGCAAAAGGCTTGCCTGTTTGCCAAGACGTAAAAAAAGTTTCGGGTTTACCTTAAATGCCGGAATAAAGAAATGAAAATCTTTTTTCCGGTGCTCTTCAAGGATTGCTTTTGGAAGATTTGCAAGTTTCATTATATCTGAATATTTTGAACAGGATATTTTTAAAAAATTAACGAATAATTCCCAAAAAGGTATATATATGTCAGTATCAGAGCCTGATAAAGCACATTGCACTTCAATCTGTTTCAGTCCTGTATGACTTATACGGAATGCCCTTAAACACCCTTTGCAGACAAGAACAAGGCTGTCGGTTTCTCCTGATAGTTCCCATCCGCAATTTGGACACAACCCGGGCATAAAACTAAAATTATATTTAGGCAATGTGCCTTTAGAAGAAAATTGTTCTACCTGTTCCGACAAAATATCAACTTTTTTTCCGGTAAGACCATCAAACAGTTCATGTTTTGTCTTATAGAAAGGTAAATAGATCAAGCTTATTACCTCGCCTACGTGGATATATGCCTGTTGTTTCCCTTTTCTCCCCCCATGGCCGGCGCTTTTCGCACCTGAATACTCCTTGTTCATACGGCGAAGGATCTCTTTCCTGCTGACTGAATTAGGGAGAAACATACCTTTGGTTTCAGGCTGAATAAACTTTAATTTCTGGGTCTGTGATCTAAGTCCCAGTGAAGGCGGGACACCTTGTGCATCAATTGCCTTCCAACTTGAGTCAATGACCCTGTATGCAACCTGATCACTGTTTAGAGCGAATTCAAGTCCTTTAAACCTCCAATAGGGCACATACAAAACAGGTATATGTAAAAATTTTTCCTGGCGGGGTTCAAAATAATAACAAGGGAAGGGTTGGCAAGACAAAATACTTCTGACCCTGCAAAAAGGGCATTCAATAATATTTTCTGTCTCATCTAAAACAACAGGTGCCCCGCACTGGGGGCACTGTATATCAATCTGAAAATTAGAGCTTCTCACCGCAGCCATTACAGAAATTTGAATTTAATAAATTTTCAACTCCACAATTTGAACAGAACTTGCTCTTTTGTTTTTCTTTTTTTTCAACCTTTGTACCGCATTTGGGGCAAAACTTTGCATTTAATGAGATATTTTTCCCGCAGGCCTGACATTGCTCCAACACCATAATCTGATGGCCGCAATATGGACAAAAACCTGCGTCTCCAGGCACAGTTTGCTTGCAGTCTGGGCATTGCTGCGTATCAACAGCAGGAGTACTTTTACCGGAAGTTTTAGTTTCAAGCATATTTGATATCATTCCCGGCATCATAAAACCAAGCCCCATGCCCATACCCTGCCCTGCCATTCCAGGATTTTCAGCAGCTTTCTCCATTGAAGAAGCAGCTTTTAACTGCATAAGCTTATTCATATCATCAAACAATCCCATCTTACTCTTATCATCCATCATTTTCTGCACTTCCTGTGGTGGAGTAATGGAATTGATATACAGGCTTGTCAGACCGAGGCCGAACCTGGAAAAATCTTTAGCAAGCCTTTGCTGAAGTCCTTCTGCCCATTCATCATATTTGCCTGGAAGATTTAAAATCGTATCAAGGTTCTCACCCATAAAATCATTTAATCTGGAAACAATAACCTGTCCTAAATACTCTTCAATATTTGCTGTTGTAAAAGCTGACATTGTACCGATCAAAGAATTAACAAAAAGCAAAGGCTGGACAATCCTGATATTAAATATTCCAAATGCTCTAAGCCGGATAAGCCCAAGCTCACTGTCCTTAAAAGCTACGGGATCTCTTGTCCCCCATTTCAGGTTAGCAAAAACCTTCATATTGATGAAATAAGCTTCTGCTCTTAAAGGACTTGAAAGCCCTCAGGGAATTGCCATAATCTTATTTAAAATAGGAATATTTCCGGTTTTCAATGTATGCCTGCCGGGCCCAAACACATGTACTGCTTTACCATTATAAAAGAAAATTCCTGCTTGATTTTCTCTGACAATCATCTGAGCCCCAAGTTTAATTTCCCCGGAACCACTCTTGGGAATGCGCTGAACAATTTCATTGCCTGTCTGATCAAACCATTCAAGTATTTCTAAGAATATAGCATTATTTGTTCCCATTCTCTTTTCCCCTATCCGCTATTGTTAATTATTTAACAAGATCACCAACTTTAAAGCCTGAACCGCTGATAACTGAACATTCTGAATATCCTTTTTCTGATTCAATTACCTTAATTTTTCCGATAGTCTTGTATTTTATTTTAATAACCTTACCTGTAGCAGGATCTTTTATTACTTTACCTTTTCGCTTAACAGTCAACTTGGTTCCTTTAACAAGTCCTAATTCAGACCCTTTATTCAAAGTGATGATGTTATCATCAACATCTGCAATCAAAATTGCACTTTTGTTAACAACTGCACCAGCTGAGACTTTACCTGAGCCTGACAAATTAAGACTGGAAATTTTCTCAGCCAATTGCTGGATTGCCTGGCGCATGGTCTCTGTGGCAGCTTTTTCATTAAAATTCTGCCCGCCACCAAACCCAAATACCCTGACTTTTGTTGAAGATGTGCTTGCACTGCCGCTGTCAGCAAAAACAATCTTTCCTGTTACAGCATTTATCATACGCACATCAACTGTAGCATGATAACCGGTCCTGCCTATGGATACACCATGTCCCCCGCCGCTGCCTCCACTCTTCCCATATTCTGTAACTGCTCCTGTAATAATATAATTAACACCTGTTATCTTACCAATCTTTGCAGCAGTGGCAGCATCTACCCTTCCTGAAGCACCCAGGTCCTGCTCTGAGATTATGTTGTTCAGGCGATCACGTTCATACATATCAAATTTATTAAGCTTGACAAGCTCAGTGGTCAAAATATCTGGCGCACCAGTACCCAAATGATAGCTGCCATATGGAGTTCTGTTATCAAAATCCATTATTGCCACACGTGGTTCACAGAAACCTGTTACAGCCTGTACAAATATAAAAATAATCAATATCATCAATAATTTAACTTTTCTGTTCATCCTGTTTATCTCCTTTGTATAAATTTTGTATATCAATTTTATAAAAAAATAGCGTAATATACTGACTCAATCGTGTCAACTTGTTTACCATAACTTCATTGCTCAAACTTCAATAATATGATAATTTGCAGACTTACTCTTTTATAGTAACTAATAAATACAATTAAGTTCATTTAAAAATTAAATAATATTATATTTGGAGAAAAGATGGATCAAATAATTACAAGGTTTCCACCAAGCCCCAGCGGATATCTTCATATAGGCGGAGCGCGTACAGCTCTTTTCAACTGGCTTTATGCCAGAGCAAACAATGGTAAATTTGTATTAAGAATTGAAGATACTGACAAGGCAAGATCTACTGAAGAATCTGTTGCGGCAATTCTCGAATCCCTTGAATGGCTTGGTATTGACTGGGATGAGGGTCCATATTTCCAAAGTGAACGCGCTGACATTCACAAAGAACATATAGAAAAACTTGTTGAACAGGGCCATGCTTATTATTGCAATTGTACGCCTGAAGAAGTTGATGTTATGCGGGAACAAGCTAAGGCTGCCGGTAAAAAACCCATGTATAACGGGAAATGCAGGGATTTGGGTCTTAAAAAAGATGGAAACTCTGTAGTCAGACTTAAAACGCCTTTTAATGGAGTAACTATTGTTGATGATGTTGTAAAAGGAAGTACTGCTTTTCAAAATAGTGAAATTGATGATTTTATCATTCAAAGGAGTGATGGTTCTGCAATGTATAACCTTGCTGTTGTTGTTGATGATATCACAATGGGAATCAATAATATAATCAGAGGCGATGACCATCTTATCAACACACCAAAACAGATACTTATTTATAATGCACTTGGAGCAAGCCTCCCTGTTTTTGGTCATGTTCCCATGGTACTTGGAGCTGACAAAGCAAGATTAAGCAAGAGACATGGAGCAATGTCAGTCGGTGAGTATAAAAACATGGGATATCTCCCTGATGCCATGTTAAATTATCTTGTCAGACTTGGATGGTCCCATGGTGATCAGGAATTTTTTACACGTAAAGACCTGATAGAAAAATTCTCACTAAAAAACCTTGGCAGATCACCTTCAATGTTTGATATTGACAAACTTTTAAACCTGAATTCAAAACATATTCAAAAAACTACTCCTGATATGCTTGCAGACCAGCTTATTCCAATGCTTAAAGAGAACGGTATTAATGCTGAAAATGATCAATTTACACAGGATGCCATAACAACTCTTAAGCCAAGAAGTAAAACTCTTGTTGAAATGGCTCAAAACATTGGTTTTTACTATAAAGACGATGTTGAGTTTGATGTAAAAGTAAAACAAAAAAACCTCAAACCTGCAACCATTGAAACATTGACCAAGACTGCTGATTATATTGAGCAGACTGATGATTTTACCCAGGAAAACCTTGAAGCTGCATTTAAAAAAGTAATGGACGAAACTCAATTAAAGTTCGGGAAAATAGCGCAGCCTGTGAGAGTTGCTTTAACAGGAACAAATGTCAGCCCTGGAATTTTTGAGATGATTCTTGCGCTTGGTAAGAATAAAACCATCACAAGAATACGCAAAGCTATTGATCTTATTGATACCTAATTCTTAAGCATAAAATCATATCCATATTTCTATTGACAGATTGACCGGGCTTTGTGCTATTGTATCATGTTCACGTTGTTTCTTATCATTACAGCCTGTGAAATGACAAAGCGGAGCTATGTACTGAGGTTCAAATTTCCCATGAGCAGTGAAAACATCACAAAACTAAAAGAGTTAGTGCAATATGCGCACAAATCAGGCGCTACATCAATTGAGCTTATTCCAACAAAAGATATTGTTATTGAGAATAAGCTTGCTGACATGTGTTTAGAACCTCGATGTGAAAATTATGGATTATCAAAAAGATGCCCACCACATGTATCAGGACCGTCCGCTTTTAAAAAAAAGCTTGAACAATTTAATAAAGCAATGTTTTTCAAAATTGATGTTCCTTCTAAAATTCTTTATTCAAATGAACGCCTTGAATTATTTCAACTGCTCCATGAAATAGCAGCTGGTATTGAACAGCACGCAGTAAAAATGGGCTTTGCAAATGCACAAGCCTATGCAGGAGGTTCCTGTAAAGGAATCTTTTGCCATGATCACTTAGAATGCCGGGTACTTTCAAAAAACGGTAAATGTAGAAACCCTTTATCTGCAAGGCCTTCAATGTCAGGATTTGGAATCAATGTGGCAAAACTTATGGAAATAGCTGGCTGGACTGCCAATTGGGTCACCCATGGCACTGACTCATCTGAAATCAAAATGGCAAATGTTAATGGTCTGATATTAATATATTAACAAATATTTTTAAATACTTTATTGGAGGAAAATAGTGTTTTTAGTAGACAAACCATATGTCTCAGATTTTTTCAAAATGACTGTAAAAGACAATGCCATACCAGTAATTGGTACAGATACAGCAAAAGAAATGAATCTTTATAACGGAACAGAAATAATCAGTGAGGATAAAGCTGTTGAAATAATTAAAAAATCAGATAACCCTCTTATCTATACCACCTCTGAGAATGCAATAGGCTGGATATCACATCACTTAGGCTTTAGTAATATTCCTGATAAAATTGAACTGTTTAAAGATAAAATAAAATTTCGAGAGCTGACCAGATCGCTTTTCCCAGATTTCTTCTTCAAAAAAGTTCACATGGAAAATTTAAAAAAAATTCAATTTAACCAACTGCCTTTACCATTTATCATTAAACCAAGTGTCGGCTTTTTCAGCATGGGAGTATATAAAGTTTCAAATCTTGAAGAATGGCTTATGACAATTGATCTGATACATGCAGAAATAGATCAAATTAAAGACTTATATCCAGAGCAGGTGCTTGACACTAGTTCATTTATTATTGAACAATGCATTAATGGTGAAGAGTTTGCTGTTGATACATATTACAACTCTAATGGTGAGCCTGTTATTCTAAGTATTTTAAAACATACTTTTTCTTCAGATACAGATGTCAGCGACAGAGTTTACACCTCGTCAAAAGAAATTATTGAAAACAATCTTGAAGAGTTTACCGGGTTTGCTGAAAAAATTGGTAACCTGGCAAGAGTTAAAAATTTTCCTGTACATATTGAGCTTAGAAGAGACAGTGATGGCACATTATTACCAATCGAAGTCAATCCAATGAGATTTGGTGGGTGGTGTACTACTGCAGATTTGTCATACTTTGCATATGGATTTAACCCTTATCTATATTATTACCTGCAAAAAAAGCCGGATTGGCCAAAGATTCTCAAAGGCAAAGAAGATAAACTCTTCAGCATCATAGTGTTGGACAATTCAACCGGCATAGATACAGACAAAATCAGATCATTTAATTATGAAAAATTACTCTCAAACTTTGAAAATCCAATAGAACTTAGAAAGATTGATTATAAAAAATATCCTGTGTTTGGTTTTCTGTTCACCCAGACCAGAAAAGATAATTTTGCTGAGCTTAAGAACATATTGGATTCAGATTTAAATGAATTCGTATCAACATAATCAACCAGTTCTAATTTATAAAGGGAGCCCCGTCATGAAAAATCTAAAACGAATCATTACTTCAATTCTAATCATTTTATTACTTTCAGGATGCCAGACAAGCTCAGGGAATAACTGGTTAGGAGATGTGGTTGATATACTGAAGTCATCAGAATACACTAACACAAATCCCACAATCAATGAAATTGGAGAGGCATTCAAGCAGGCACTCAAAATCGGATCTAAAAATGTTGTTCAGCAATTAAGTGCTTTTGATGGTTTTAATGCTGATTCTGCCATCCACATACCTTTGCCTGAAGAGTTACAAAGCGTCAAAACCGTACTCGCCAAAGTTGGCCTGTCTAAAATAGCTGATAACCTTGAAGTAAAAATCAACCGTGCAGCAGAAGTTGCCACTAAAAAAGCAAAAAAACTTTTCTTACAGGCAATTACTGAAATGACATTCAGTGATGTTAAAAGCATTTATAATGGTCCAAAAGACTCTGCCACAAAATATTTCCAAAGAAAAATGACTACTTCTTTGAGTGAAGAGATGCGTCCAATAGTTAAAAACAGTCTTTCAAAAGTAGGTGCCATCAAGGCCTATGATAATGTAATGAGCAATTATCAATCTCTGCCCTTTGTGCCTGATGTAAAAGCAAACTTAACAGATCATGTTGTAAAAAAAGGGATGGATGGCATTTTTCATTATATTGCAAAAGAGGAAGCTGCCATCCGTGAAAACCCAGTAAGGCACACAACCGAACTATTAAAAAAAGTGTTCGGGAACAGATTATAATAGATCATCCATAGGACTCAACTGTAAATGATGATGTAAACAGAACAATAGAAATATAGGAATTTTATTTGGAAAAGTTACAAAGTAAAAGGCTTATTTTAAAACCAATTGTAGAGGATGATTATAATTTTGTCAGGTTTTATTTATCAGACCCTGAAAGAACAAGATTTCTTCCTTTAGAAAAACCTTACCCTGAAAAAGAAGCCAAGGAGTGGTTCGCAAATAGAATTTTACATTGGGAAAAGAATAATTTTGGTACTTTTATACTACAAGGAAAAGAATCAAAGGAAATTATTGGTTTTTGCGGTTTAGAGTATGCAAGAGAGACTGATTTTGTTGATATTCGATATGGTCTTATTCAAGACACGTGTGGTAAAGGCTATGCATTTGAGGCTGCGTCTTGTTGTATCAAATACGGATTTGAGATTTTGGGATTAATAATTATCTATGGCGCAGCAGTTCCTGAAAATTATTCCTCCATCCATATTCTTAAAAAAATTGGTATGAACCCAGATAGTAAATTTAATTGTTACAGAAATGTTGTTGAACCATATTCAATTCATAAGAATGAATTCAAACTGTAAAGTAAACCGTTGTATGCCCCCGACAGCTTAGTTCTGATGACATGATAAGTGAAAAGCAAATCCATGATTAAACTAGTTTCGTTGGGAATTCTATCTGGAGCTTTCTTTAGCACAACCTTTATACTTAATGAGGTTATGAGCTTGGAAGGTGGTCATTGGGTGTGGTCTGCATCTCTTCGATATGTGTTTATGACCCTATTCCTGACAATAATCATTTTGTTTAGCGGAGGAGTGAAGCAGCTTCAGGAGGTTCTTAAGTTATTTTATTTACATTGGCAATTCTGGATTATTGCAGGAAGTATTGGATTTGGAGGATTTTATGCGCTTATTTGCTTTAGTGCTGATTTCTCACCTGGATGGGTTATAGCAGCTACCTGGCAATTTACTGTTGTTGCCAGTCTTTTTATATTTATGTTGTTTGGAAGATCATTCCCAAAACGAATATGGCTTTTTTCATTACTCATTTTTGCTGGCGTGGCTCTGGTTAACTTGTCTCACATAGAAGAGTTTGATTTAAAAGTGTTGTTGCTTGGCGGATTTCCTGTTCTTGTAGCAGCTTTTTGTTACCCGTTTGGCAATCAACTTGTCTGGGAGGCTCAAAACGGGAATAATAAAAAATTACCAAGTATTAAATCACCTCTCCTAAATAATGCCTTTAACAAAGTACTGCTAATGACTTTAGGGTCTTTCCCTTTATGGGGAGTAATTGTTTTAACAACACATCCACCGGCACCAAGTTCATCACAAGTCTTTAACACTTCATTGGTGGCATTATTTTCAGGGGTATTTGCAACCAGTATCTTTCTTTTTGCACGCAATTTAGCATCAAACTCAAATGAGCTTGCAGGGGTTGATGCGACTCAATCAAGTGAGGTGATATTTGCTTTACTAGGTGGAGTCGCTTTTCTGGGATCTGAAGCGCCAAATATAAAATCTGCAATAGGTTTGGCACTGATACTAACTGGCTTATTTTTTTTCGTTAAGTATAACAAACGAAACTAAACGTTTAACCTGACATATTTCTCTTGTATAACAAGACTGCATAGTCTATCATACACAAGTAATTTGACAGTTAACCTGGGTATTATATGTATTAAATTGAATATTAATTTTATAAAAAAAAGGTAAGGATAATGAATAATAAACTGGTACTGATAATACTTTCAATATTTCTCCCACCAATAGCAGTCTTCTTAAAAAAAGGCATAGGAAAAGACATAATCATCAATATTATCTTATGCTTTTTGTTTTATCTCCCAGCAATAATACACGCGCTATGGCTTGTTACCAAATAAAAAAGGGGCCCTTATGAAAAAACTATTTATTACAATAGCTATTTTCTTGTTTATAGCAGTTTCAACAATTAATGCTCAGGCAGGTCTCAACGACTTTCTATCCGACCTTAACGCCCAAGCCAAATCTGATATAAAAAAATTTAATGAAAAATTGAGCAGCCAGTTTGATTTACCCTTGCAAAAAGTTAAGGATATAATAAAAAAAGTAGAATTTCCTGGCGATGCCTTTATGTGTATGCAGTTAGGTCTTATGACAAACAATCCACCTGAAACTATTGTACATGTTTATAGGGAAAAAAAGAAAAAAGGATGGGGGGCTATTGCCAAAGACCTGGGCATAAAGCCAGGCTCTGATGAATTCCATGCACTTAAGAGTGGCGATTTTGCATTTAATGGCATACATAAAAAAAAAATAGGTGACAATAAGGGTACAGGCAAAGGCAAGGGAAAGGGAAAAAATAAAAAGAAGTAATTTAAAATTACATGGAATAAATCATGGAATTAACTGTACTTGTTGACAATAATACTTTAATTGACAGATATTTCCTGGCTGAACCTGGTTTATGTTTCCACATTAATGATAAAGATATAAATCTGCTCCTTGACGTTGGTTATTCAGATATTTTTTTAAGAAATGCTCAAAAAATGAATCTGCCAATGTCCAACCTTGATTTTATTGCTGTTTCCCACGGACATCTGGATCATACATGGGGATTTGAACCGTTAATAAAACACTTCACTGAACTGAACATTGAAAAGATCCCCCATACCAAGCCAATTATTATAGGGCATCCGAAAACATTTTTAAGTATATCTTATCCCGGTATTTCAGAGTTTGGAACAAATATTTCAGAGGACAGGCTGAACAAACATTTTGAACTGAAACTTAATAACAAACCTCAATGGATAAATGGAGATTTAGTATATCTTGGAGAAATCCCCAGAAAAAATGACTTTGAAGGATTATCATCATTCGGTGTAAAGGACGGTGAGCTTGAAGATGATCTGGTTCCAGAAGATTCTGCTCTTGTGTATAAATCAAAAAATGGTCTGGTAGTAATAACAGGATGTTCCCATTCAGGCATTTGTAATATCATTGAATATGCAAAAGAAATTTGTTCCGAAGAAAGAGTTTGCGATATTATAGGCGGCCTGCACCTTCAAAACCCTTCAAAAAAACAGATGGATGGCACCATTGAATATATTAGCCGGTTAGGGGTAGAAAGCGTTCACGCTTGTCACTGCACTGATTTACAATCAAAGATAAACCTGTCAAAGGTGACCAGAATCAAAGAAGTTGGTGTAGGATTGGTACTAAATTATTAAATCATTTTTAATGAATCTTTACAGGAGACAATATTGATTAACACAGAATTTTTAATAACATCACTGATTGTTGTGCTGATTCCTGGAACAGGAGTAATTTATACTATATCTACTGGTCTTTTTTTTGGTTGGAGGGCAAGCATTGCTGCAGCATTTGGTTGCACCACGGGAATTATCCCCCACTTAACAGCAAGTATACTGGGATTAACTGCCATCCTTCATATGAGCGCAGTTGTCTTTCAGTGTGTTAAATATGCCGGTGTTGCCTATTTGCTTTTTCTTGCGTGGTCAATGTGGCGTGAAACAGATGCGCTTAAATTCAATTCGCCTTCTTCAAAAAATGGTATCTTACAAATTATGATAAAAGGCTTTCTGATAAATATTCTCAATCCAAAACTGTCAATCTTTTTTCTGGCTTTTTTACCTCTGTTTATCTCTCCTGATACGTTGTCACCAATGCTCGACATGCTTGTTCTAAGTATTCTATTCATGGTAATGACATTGATCATTTTTATTTTATATGGTATTTTGGCAAACAGTGTAAGGAAACATGTAATTAATTCACCAAGAATAATAGTGCTTCTACAGAAATCGTTTGCAGCCACATTTGCAGCTCTTGGTGTAAAGCTTGCTCTTACAGATCAATAATATATTATTAATAAGGTAATAAATAATGACACCACCACTTGAACTGACTTCAGACATGATCATTGTCTTTGGTTTTTTAGTGTTTGTAACTTGCCTGTTCGTATTTGAGATTGTACGTGTTGACATGGTTGGATTACTGATGATGATACTCCTGCCGCTTTCAGGTGTGATTGATGCGTCGGAGGCTATCAGCGGCCTTAGCTCCAATGCTGTGGTCTCAATCATTGCTGTTATTATTATCGGTGTGGGCTTAGATAAAACCGGAGTTATGAATATTTTCGCACGCCATATAATTAAATTTGCCGGAAAAAGTGAAATAAGGATTACGAGCCTGATAGCCGGAACTGTAGCTTTTATATCAAGCTTTATGCAGAATATCGGAGCTGCAGCGCTTTTTCTTCCAGCTACAAACAGGATATCAAGGCAGCTTAATGTACCAATTTCAAGGATACTTATCCCAATGGGCTATTGTGCAGTTATTGGGGGATGCATTACACTTGTAGGCTCCAGCCCTCTTATACTTCTCAATGATCTCATGGCATCCTGGTGGTCACATAATCAGGCTTTCCTAGACGGAAAAGCATTTGAGGCTTTTGGCCTGTTCAGTGTTGCGCCCATAGGTATTACACTTGTTCTGGCAGCACTTCTGTATTTTGCCATTTTCGGTAAAATAGTACTGCCTAACGTTTCATGCGACGACAAAGCCACCTGCCTTATGAGCAATGATCTTGACTGCACATATGGTGAAGAAATCCATAAAGTTTATGAATTTAATGTTCCCAAAACCTTTGAGACCAAACGACTGGATGAACTGAAAGTGCGCCCTCTGTATCATTCGACTGTGGTCTGCATCTGCAAACGGGATGGCCGTCTCAAGGTAACTGTACCTGCAAGAGCTGATATCGTTGAACCCGGGGATGTTGTCGGGGTTATCAGTAATGAAGAACATGTAGAGAAACTGGGAAAGGATATGGGATGGGAACTTTGCGATGAACTTGACAGACTTAACGAAGCCATGAGCCCTGATATGGCAGGTATTACCGAAGCCATTGTTACTCCCAGATCAGAACTTGTAGGGAAAACCCTCCATCAGGTCTATTTCAGAAAACGATATCATGTAAATCCCCTGGCCATCTTTCGTAAGAACAAAGTTCAATTGGAAGACATCTCCGAAACAAAAATACAAGCAGGAGATACCTTTTTACTATATGGGCAGTGGGAGAAATTCAATCTCCTTCAGAGTAAACCTGACCTTGCATTTACTGAGCATATCAAAGGAGAGGTCATGCAGCCCGAAAAAGCAGGATTTGCTATTGCCTGCCTGATCATAGCCCTTGTTCTTGCGCTGGGTCTTAAAGTCCAGCTCTCCATTGCACTGCTCACAGGAGCTGTAGGGATGATTCTAACACGCGTATTGTCTCTGGACGAAGCCTATAGAGGAGTTGACTGGATGACGGTCTTTTTGCTGGCAGGACTTATACCTTTAGGACTTGCCTTTGAAAGAACCGGTGCTGCCATGTACCTTTCAAACAACATAGCCCTTGCAATGCAGGATTTTTTAACACCATTAAATATGTTTCTGCTTATTGGAATGCTGACCTCTTTTTTTACTCTGGTAATCTCAAATGTCGGAGCCACAGTTCTGATGATACCCCTTGCCATGAACATGGCATTACAATGCGGGGCAGATCCAAGGATGGCAGCGCTGCTTGTTGCCGTTGCCGCCTCTAACACATTTGTTCTCCCAACTCACCAGGTCAATGCCCTTATTATGAAACCGGGCGGTTACCATGTCAAAGATTATATTAAAGCCGGAAGCGGCATGACAATAATTTTCATAGTAGTTGTCATGTTCATCCTGTATTTCTTTTATGGAATTAATGCCTGATTCTTAATTCATGGAATTTTTTCTAGAGTTTGGCTATGTTGGACTTTTTATTGCCTCTTTTTTAGCTGCAACAATACTGCCCTTAAGTTCAGAAGTAATTCTCAGTCTTTTATTGTTAAATGATTTAAATCCAGTTGTATTAGTAGGTGTTGCAACTTTTGGGAATGTACTTGGCTCATTTGTGAATTATTTAATGGGTGCCTGGGGCAGCCTGTTTTTTATAAGAAATATTTTAAAAACCTCTGAAAATAATTTTATTAAGGCAAAACAAAGATTTGCAAGATATGGAGTCTTCAGCCTGTTCTTTGCATGGGTACCAATAATTGGTGACCCTTTAACGATCGTTGCAGGTGTGTTGAGAATCAATATTTTTATATTTTTTATCATGGTTACATCTGGAAAATTAATTCGATATATCATAATCAGTTATGCAGTCCTTGGAAACATTAATTGAACTAAATATAAAGGTTTAAAAATGAAACAAATCGACTTCATGGAAATTAAAGGCCTAAAAATCGGGCATGCACAGGATATAAAAGCCGCAACCGGCTGCACAGTCATCATTTGCGAACAGGGGGCAATAGTAGGAGTAGATGTAAGAGGTGGTGCTCCTGGGACAAGAGAAACTGATCTCTTAGATCCGGTTAATCTGGTAGAAAAAGCCCATGCAGTCCTGTTAACAGGGGGAAGCGCATTTGGGCTGGATTCAGCTGCCGGAGTAATGCAATACCTTGAAGAAAACAATATTGGATTTGACGTTCAGGTAACAAAAGTTCCCATAGTCTGTGGGGCTGCTTTATTTGATCTGGCAATTGGTGATCACAAGATCAGGCCGGATAAAGAAATGGGATATCAGGCCTGTGTGGATGCAAATTCAGCAGACAAAAACTCAGGCAAATGCCGACAGGGATGTATTGGTGCAGGCACCGGAGCTACA